>NZ_JADBTF010000391.1:0-15205 GCF_020246295.1 Microcystis sp. M090S1
CCCTAAGCCGAGTTTTCAAGGTGCTGCGCCGTCCACTTGGTTTTCGAGACTGGCCTTTTAATTCTAACGTAAAGCCAACCTAGAACGGCGGGGTTTCAGACCCAAAATTTCCGATGATTAAAAGTAAGGATATAGATAGGGTTTGCGGCAAAAAGTAGGGGCGAAGCATTCGGATAGAAAATCTCCGGTTTCACCGATAGGTTATTGCCCGAATGCTTCGCCCCTACAGGACGCGGGCCGATGAAGACGCAAGGTTTTGAACGACGATTCTCTCAAAATTTGCACCTGTTTCGCTCGTAAAGCCACAAAACTCTTACCTTGCCTACATTTCACATTTATTCAGCAAACCCTAGATATAACTTAATCCCTCGCTTTTCTTGATTGAGATTAAACTAATGTTTGTGTTGTTAATCAGTGAGGTAAACTAATGACTACAGTTGAATTAAAACAAGCGAAAAATCAACTTAATGAGTTATTGTAAGCTGTACTTAAAGGTGAAGAAATTATCATCACAGAAAATAATGAACCTGTAGTTAAATTAAGTCCTGTAAAGTTAGCCAATAAACCACCGCTTCAACCGAGAAGTGCTGCGGGAAAATTTTGGATAGCCGATGATTTTGATGCTCCTTTAACTGATTTTGAAGATGATCAATAATTATGCTCAAAGTTTTAATAGATAGTCATGTATTTCTTTGGTATGTCACTAATAATAAACAATTCAGGGACAACCATAAAATTATGATTAATGAAAGAGAAAATCTAGTTTATCTTAGTCAAGCTAGTATTGGGGAAATGGCGATAAAATATAGTCTGGGAAAATTAACTTTTGATTCCACCTTTTCGAGAATTTATTGAGTCACAAATTCAGAGCAATGATTTTCAGATTTTACCTCTTAATTTACTACATTTTGAACGAGTAGCGCAATTGCCTTTTCAGCATTGTATTAGGTATGTATGGGGTAAGTTCGGTTACATTACAATATAGACGGTCACTGACCCCGACGCTCTAAAAACTCTTTGTCGAAGATTATTATTTAATCTTTCAATAGGATTAGTTTGACCGGTTTCTTTACTGTCTCTTACGGTTTCTGTAGTGCCGCTAGATACACTGAGAACAGAGGAGATCACTTTTCGGCAATTCCTGTGAAAGGTTGAATAAAACCATCCACACCGACAAAGGAGGTGAGGGGCGACCAGTTTAAAATATCCTCTAAAATTGATTGATAGCCCTGCACATTGGGATGAAGTCCATCTTCCATTAATCTTTCTTGACACCACAGATCACCCCGGTCCATCCAGAGATCAAATAAATCGAGATAGGGAATATTTTGCTCTAGACAAGCTTGTTTAGTAGTTTCCTTAAAACTATACTGATCGCGATGGTTGAAGTAAAAGCAATCTAAAAAGGGCATTTTCCGCTCATCTACCGGAATCATACCTATAAACAAAACCGGGCAAAGAGAACGGGCCCGGGTGAGTAAATGTTCAATTTGAGTTTGAAAAAGATTGTGGTCGGTATAAGTACGACCATCGGGCCGGCCTAAACGGGCTGTATCATTAACACCGACGGAGAGAAAAATCAGGTCGGGGAGACGATTGCGAATTTCTCCCCTGAGACGAAATTCCTGTTCTAAACGTTCGGACACTTGTACCACTCGATCGCCGCGAATACCCAAATTATACAGGGCATGACCAGCACTTTCCATCCACAAACGACGTAGGCGCTCGGCCCAACCGCCACCCACGGGGTCGCCATAGCCATAAACAAGGCTATCACCTAAAGCGACGATTTTGAGGGGATGGGGCATGATTAGGCCTTTGTCTTTAGTAGGTAAACGAGAAAGAGTTTGCATGATCGCTCGATCGAATCGGTTGTCCTTTACACTTGTAAACGGATTTGGTTAAACTGTCCGTGTATTATACTACATTAGAAATTTTTTCCTGCCAGTTAACTTATCTGATATCAGCCAGGTGCTGACACCGACCAGTATAAAGCAGCCCGATGATCATTGCTTGCCTAAGAGCCATTTCTGGGCTAAATCTGCTATAAAATTTATGGTTAAAACCTAGATAAATTGATGACTACTCGTTTACGACGTGCGGTTCAAGACCGAGAATTTTTGATTACAGCCGAGATTACTCCCCCGAAAGGTGGTAATGCCAGTCATATGCTAGAAATGGCCCTCTGGCTAAAAAATCGTGTTCATGCGGCTAATATTACCGATGGCAGTCGCGCTGTAGTGCGAATGTCCTCTCTAGCTGCCTCCGCTATTCTCTATCAACACGACATTGAACCCATCTGTCAAATGGCCTGTCGCGATCGCAATGTGATCGGATTACAAGCAGACCTAATGGGCGCTCATGCCTTGGGATTGAGAAATATACTAGCTTTAACTGGAGATCCCGTCAAAGCAGGAGATCACCCCCAAGCTAGAGCAGTTTTTGACCTAGAATCGGTACGTTTGTTAAAATTAATCGATAAATTAAATAAAGGTTTTGACTTTAACGATAAATCTTTACCCGATGGACCCCTAGAACTTTTTGCCGGGGCTGCCGTCGATGTGCAGTCAAAAAGTTGGTCCGGTCTTCAACGCCGTTTTGAGCGTAAAATCGAAGCGGGAGCGCAGTTTTTTCAAAGTCAATTAGTTACGGATTTCGAGTGCCTTGATAAGTTCATGCAACAGGTGGCCTCCCTCGCCGATAAACCAGTTCTAGCGGGAATTTTTCTGTTAAAATCAGCTAAAAACGCCGTATTTTTAAATAAAAATGTGCCTGGGGTACAAATTCCCGACCATATCATTCAAAGACTCGCCGATGCAGCCCATCCCCTCGAAGAAGGCATCAAAATCGCCGCCGAACAAATAAAATTAGCCCAGCAGTTATGTCAAGGTGTCCACATCATGGCGATTAAACGGGAGGATCTAGTCCCAAAAATTCTCGACGTGGCCGGTATCCCGCCAATACATAACTGAGATGAAAAGTCAATAGTTTTTATAAAAAATTAACTTTCATTTTGACTAGCGGTCTTTTGACAAGAATTCTACCCCTAAACTAGGATGGGAAGGCTCAAAGCATCTTCGGGGTTAAAAGCATGGATTCCAATCTAGGTCAAGAAAAAGAGAATAGTTGTGGTGGGCGAAAATGGTTGTCGATCGGTATTGCCCCCACTGGTATAATTTCTATTGGCATTGTTCCCATGGGCGTTATTTCCATCGGTGTTGTTCCTATGGGAGTGGTTTCTATTGGAACCGTGGCCATGGGGACAATTGCGGCCGGTTTTGTTTCCATGGGACTTTTCAGTATTGGTAGCGTTGGGATGGGATTAAATAACGGCCATTTTTCCAATCTTAATTCTCCCCCTGCTGAATCTCCCCATAAACATCATCAGCATTAAAATCAAGATTTGACTAGCAATCATGAATTATTCCATCCGTGCTGCCGTTGCTACCGATGTCAAGGCTATTTTTGACTTAATTGTTGCCTTAGCAGCCTATCAAGAACTCAGCCATTTAATGACAGGAAATAGTCAAGCTTTAGGGGATCATTTATTTGGAGAAAAACCCTACATCGAAGCATTGGTCGCAGAAGTAGAGGGTAGAATAGTCGGTTTTGCCCTATTTTTTGCTAACTATTCCACCTTTATAACTAAACCGGGGATTTATCTGGAAGATATCTTCGTTTTACCCGATTATCGTAGTCAAGGTATCGGGAAAGCTTTACTAATGGCTGTGGCTAAAATTGCCGTCGCTAGGGATGCAGGACTTTTAGAATGGACTGTCTTAGAGTGGAATCAACTGGCGATCGATTTTTATGGAAAAATGGGGGCTAAGGTCTTCAAAGAGTGGCAAATTTGTCGTCTCACCGGGACTGCTTTAACCCAATTGGGTAATAGCGATAAATAATTCAGACCTTTTGTCGATCCTGGAACTTTGTGATCGATCGAGACTCCTTGCTATACTATACCTCTGACACTGGCTTTCCTCATTGGTGCAGAATGCAACCCACAGACTCGAATAAATTTACCGAACAAGCTTGGGATTCGATCGTTAAATCGCAAGAAATTGCGCGACGCTTTAAAAATCAGACCTTAGAGGTGGAACACGTTATTATTGCCCTCCTAGAGCAGAATAACGGTCTAGCCACCCGGATTTTACAAAAAGCTAATATTGAAATTCCGCGACTGCAACAACAGCTAGAAGTCTTCACCAACCGACAGCCGAAAGTGTCCATCGTCGATCAATTATACCTAGGTCGTGGTCTAGATCTGCTGCTCGATCGAGCGGAAGCATCCCGGGAAAGTTGGCAAGATAAATTTATCTCCGTCGAACATCTTCTCGTCGGTTTTGCCGAAGATGAAAGGGTTGGCCGGAAATGTTTACGCACTTTCAATCTTGACCCCCAAGATTTAGAATTAGCCATCAAAGCGATTCGCGGTACTCAAAAGGTTACTGAACCCAATCAAGAGGAAAAATACGAAGCTTTAGATAAATATGGCCGGGATTTAACAGCAGCGGCCAAAGAAGGCAAATTAGACCCGGTTATCGGTCGTGATGAAGAAATTCGACGGGTGGTGCAAGTCCTCTCGCGACGGTCGAAAAATAACCCGGTTTTAATCGGTGAACCGGGGGTAGGAAAAACCGCTATCGCTGAAGGATTGGCCCAAAGGATTGTTAACGGAGATGTTCCCGAATCTTTGAAAAATCGTCAGTTAATTTCCCTCGATATGGGAAGTTTAATCGCTGGGGCAAAATATCGAGGCGAATTCGAGGAAAGATTGCGGTCAGTCATGAAAGAAGTTACCCAATCAGAAGGGCGAATTATTCTCTTTATCGATGAACTACATACCGTTGTCGGTGCGGGTTCTAGGGAAGGGGGATCGATGGATGCGGGCAACCTATTAAAACCTATGTTAGCTCGAGGAGAATTGCGCTGTATTGGGGCGACAACTTTAGATGAATATCGCAATCATATTGAAAAAGACCCCGCTTTAGAAAGACGTTTTCAACAGGTTTATATTAAGGAACCTTCCGTGGAGGATACTATCTCAATTCTGCGGGGTTTAAAAGAACGTTATGAGGTGCATCATGGGGTGACAATTACCGATTCGGCCTTAGTGGCAGCAGCTACCTTATCCCATCGTTATATTAGCGATCGCTTCTTGCCGGATAAAGCGATCGATTTAGTCGATGAAGCGGCGGCCAAATTAGAGGTAGAAAGTACCACTAAACCCGCCGATTTGGAAATGATAGATCGTCGCTTAATGCAGTTACAAATGGAAAAATTCTCCTTAGAAAAAGAGGAGAAAAAAGATCGAGCTTTTCAAGATCGTTTAGAAAGAATTATCGAAGAAATTGAGGAATTAGAAAGTAAACAAAAGCCCCTCGCTGACCAATGGCAAACGGAAAAACATATCGCCGAGGAAATTAAATTATTGCGAGAGGAAGAGGAACAATTGCGCCTACAGGTGGAACAGGCGGAACGGGCTTATGATCTCAATAAAGCGGCACAATTAAAGTATGGCAAACTAGAAATTTTACAAGGGGAATTAGAAGTAAAAGAAAAAGAACTAGAAACTATTCAAGCGGCAGGTTCGACCCTGTTAAGACAACAGGTAACTGATGCCGATATTGCCGAAATAGTCGCCCGTTGGACGGGAATTCCCGTCAATCGTTTAATGGAATCGGAACGACAAAAATTATTAGAATTAGAGTCTCATTTACAGAAAAAAGTTGTCGGACAAAATGAAGCGGTCACGGCAGTAGCAGCGGCGATTCGACGAGCGCGCGCGGGAATGAAAGATCCCTCCCGTCCGATTGGTTCATTCCTATTTATGGGACCCACAGGAGTGGGTAAAACCGAGTTAGCGCGGGCCTTGGCGGGGTTACTGTTCGACTCCGAGGAGGCCATGGTTCGCATCGATATGTCGGAATACATGGAAAAACACGCGGTTTCGCGGTTAATCGGCGCGCCTCCGGGTTATGTGGGTTACGAGGAAGGGGGACAACTATCGGAAGCGGTGCGTCGTCGTCCCTATTCTGTGGTTTTATTGGATGAAGTGGAAAAAGCCCATCGGGATGTTTTTAACATTTTATTACAAGTGCTTGACGATGGGCGCATTACTGACTCTCAGGGGCGAGTGGTGGATTTTCGGAATACGATTATCGTGATGACCAGTAATATTGGCAGTGACCATATTTTAAATGTTTCCGAAGATGCCGATTATGAGGAGATGCGGAAACGGGTTTTAACAGCTTTGCGGAGTCATTTTCGTCCCGAATTTTTGAATCGTATCGACGATTTAATTATTTTCCATACCCTCAAAAAAGAAGAATTGCGTTACATTGTTCGTCTGCAATTACAGCGTCTGGAAAGATTATTAGCAGAACAAAAAATCAATCTGGAATTAACTGCGGCAGCAGAAGATCATATCGTTACTGTTGGTTACGATCCTACCTACGGTGCGCGGCCTTTAAAACGCGCTATCCAACGGGAGTTAGAGAATCCTTTAGCCACAAAAATTCTCGAACAAGCTTTTATGGAAGGGGATACGGTGGTAATTGATTGTCTGGATGAAGTGTTAAGTTTTAGCAAAAAGGAGCTAGAAAAGGAAGGGCAAACATTAGAATTAGCCGTGGTTAACCTCAGTTCAGATTAAAACCAGACAGGGGATATATTCCCCTCCAATTCAGCCAAGATAAACAGAATTTTGCCCCAAAAGTTCTTGTGAATCCAGCTAAACAGGTTTTACCTATCTAGCTGACTGCCTATTGCTGTAACTGATGACCACAGCTACTACAAAAGCGATCGGTTGCCGCTACTTTTGCCCCGCATTGACGACAAAATCGGACTTTGCTGACGGTTTTTGTGTCTCCCATGCTCATTTTCATATCTCCCATCTCCATTTCCATAGGGGCAAAATTCATCGACATATTACCCATTTTCATCGGTTGCATCGGTTGCATCGGTTGCATCGGTTGCATCGGTGAGGAGGAGAAACTGGTAGCAGTGGTCGATTGAGAGGACTGAGAAACTCCAGAGGTATGAGGAGAGGAAAAACCGATACTGCTTCCTTGAATTTGGATTCTGTGGGGTCCGGTTTCAGTGATAATTTCAATAATTGCCCCTTGGGGAATTATCTCTATTTGGGGTTCTTTTGTCCAAACTCCCGTGGCAAAACTACTGCTAGACTGCTGTTGTTGTCCCACAGCACCACTAGCGAGGGTTACAATCGTCTGCGGCCCTTGATTATCGAGATAGAGACGTTGTCCTGTGGGTAATTCACTATAAATAGCCATATTTTTGACAGGAAAAGGTAAAAAGTAAAAACCTAGTTCACACCCCTAGGATCCAGTCTAGCGAGGATAGAAATGTTAGAGGATTTTCTTAAGAATTTTATCGACAAAAAAAGGGTGGTTTCACCCACCCTCACCATGTCTCAAGAAAACAAACTTTTTAACGGACGCTACCGGCTAATTTATCGACCCGAATCGGTTTCATCAGGTACAATTTGAGGAATTGCCAAGCGTTAGAGGCGAAGATAGGCAATTTCTTCAGGAATTTAACCGGTGCGGGACTGTTTTCGCTATCGATCGCCCGTAATCCCTCGTTATTGCCAACACAAATCTCTAGGCGATCATAAAATTCAGGACTATCCACATCAAGAACAATCGGGAAGACGCGGCCGGCGGTTTCATTGGTCTTCTCGATCACATACTTATCGTACTCGCGAGCGTCTAAACCGAGAATGGCGTAGAAACCAGAACGCTGAGTATCATTGAGATACATAGTAGCGAAGACCGAAAGCAGGAAGAAACGACACCAGAGACGAGCGCGCCAATCATTAAGAATATCAGGCTGCGCACGCATGAGCGCATCGAAGAAGTCCCCGTGACGGTTTTCGTCTTGACACCAATTCTCAAAGAAGTTAAAAATCGGATAAACCCGATCTTCTGGATGTTGTTCGAGATGACGATAAATGGTGATATAACGCCAGTAGCCGATTTTTTCGGAAAGATAGGTGGCGTAGAAGATAAATTTCGGTTTAAAGAAGGTGTAGTTACGGCTTTTGGTTAAAAATCCCAAGTCAAGGGAGAGGTTAAAATCCGATAAAGCCTTATTAAGGAATCCAGCGTGACGCGCTTCGTCCCGGGACATGAGGTTAAAGCATTCTGCAAGGAGGGGATTTCTGTTTTTTAAACGTCTGCCGAGTTCTTTGTAGAGAAGAAAGCCGGAAAATTCGGCCGTGCAGGATCTTTCCAGAAATTCCACGAATAAGCGGCGAGTTTCGCCATCAATATGCTCCCAAGAGCGATCGAATTCTTGATTACGAACGAAGTGATGCCGGTTATAATCGGTACGGAATTCCTCTAAAATCGCTTTCAGTTCTTCCTCGTTAGCGGCGATCGACATTTCCGCCATCGCTTCAAAATCAGTGGTGTAGAAGCGGGGAGTGAGGATCGTTTCTTTAGCGGGAACTTTTATACCCGGACGGATTTCCTCGAATTCTGGTTTTTGGATCGTGCTGACCATAGGGATTATTGATTTTACTCTGGGATGATGATTGAGACGAGTAAAGGCTCTGAGATGATAATGACGAGCCGTGAAAAAACGGCTAGGATTCACTATAGCAAGCTCTCAGCCCTAGACTCTCTTCCTGTTCATTAAAAGTTACAACTCTTAATTAAGCTGTGTGAACAAACGCGGCTTTTTCGCTCGAAGTCTTGACAAATGTTCGGGGGTGTGGGGTTTGTTCGGTGATTGGTAAACAGTCGTCAGTAATCGGTGAACTGAAAACCCGCATCTGATAAGTAGTCGTGCAAAATTAATTTCCTAGTGAAGAAAGGCACTCATGCAAGAGGCAAGAGGCAAGAGGTGGTTAGATGTATGTAATTAATTTTGCTTAGGTACTTAACAAGGGACAAATCTAAAACCTAATTGGTTAAGTTAAAAGCATCGATCGCTTCTATGGTAAGTTAAGCTGACCACACAGAACCTAGAAGAGCCGAAATGATTTAGATGAGTCAGCAACCCCCTCAACCTCTTTCAAAGCCAGATCCGAATCTTCCAGAACTCAAAACCAAGACGGGTAAAAGAGCAGAACGCTTGTTGCTGAACGTTTGGGAACCCCTAGATGTTTTAGGTCGAGGGTTAATGGGGGATTTATGGAGAGCCGTTTATCTCTCGGTACAAGATGCGATCGCTCTTAGTATTTTGTTACAACTTCCAAGTTTCATCGGTCGTGTCATTATCGGTAAAGACTTTTCTGGTTTTGACGTATGCCTGCAAGAAAACCCGTTGGGCGTATCGCGCTATGCTTGTTTTATAATCATCACATCTGACTTTTGCCTATGGATTATTCTAGCCGGTCGAATCATTGGGCGCTTCTGGGTAGATCTGCGTGGATTAAAAGGAGGTAATAAGCATGGCTCAGGGAAATCATAATGAATTAAATCTCTATGAAGAGGCTAAGGCTGGTTTATTTTCCTTAGTTCAGCAGACTGTGGCTGTATTCATAGGTTTTGTCCTCATGTTACTATTTGCTGGAGGTGCTCCTTCAAGTTTTGTCATAGCACTAAGCTTTTGTCTTGGTACTGCTTTTGTGGCTTGGAGTGAACAGAAACGAGTAAGAAATTTGAAAGCAGTTGACTCATCCATTCCGCCAAAAGAATCTGAGACTGCAAGTATAGTAACAGAAGAACGATCTAACAAAAATTCAAGTATTTTAGATATTCAAACCCTGCGTCAACAAAGGCTTTTGGAAGACCTAAAGATACTAGAAGAAGAATTAATGACTACAAGTTCTGTACCTGATCAATTTCGACTACGTGAACAGATTAGAGGTCTAAAGAGCGAGATTGGGAGTCTTCTAGGAGGAATAAGATTAGGTGTTGAGGGAGACTATTACAATGTTATGTCCAAACAAATTTCATTAGAGATCACTTCTGATTGGATAACAGTTGGAGGTTCAAGCTATACGACAAATGACATTGATCGCACAACAAAAGTCGGTCTTAAAACTAATATGATAACTCTTATGTCTGCGGGGAGAAAATTTGCAGTTTTAATGAGACATAAACACGAGTATATTGTCTTAGTTTCTAGCCGAGACGAAGAAAAAATAGATCAAGTGGTGGATGCTCTTAAAAATGCAATTGCAGAGGCTAGGCGAGGTAATCGTTCTTATTCTCAAGTAATCCAAATGAATGGAGATTACGTGAATATGAGCGGCAACTTTGGATCTGGTTTTTCAAAAGGAGAAATCAATATTAACCAAAATTAACTTATAGTGCGATCGCCGATCTTGTAGGGTGCGTTCCCTAATGTGACTCCTACTGCTCCACCGATCGATTTTTGGGGAACGCACCATGCACATTTATTGAAACTGTGGGTTAAAGTGCGATGCTGCTCTGGTGGGTTGAGTTCTGGATTGGCAACCTGTCACCGAGCAAACCCGACGGTGTTGGAATGATTCTGATAGCTGACGGCTGATAGACAAGGGTTATCAATGCTAGGATAAAGGCTTGAGTAGAGAACGATCGAGCGAAAGCCATGTCATCGATAGAAGTAAAAACCCCGCCTCCAGACAGCCCCACTTCCCACTCCCCTATACCTTTTAAACAGAATTTAGTATAATTAACCCTGAATTGCTTTAGCTAATTGAACGTGAAGTTTATGACTGGCTTTAAAAGCCATGTAATGAGCAGTGGGAATAGTTCCCAGTAAACTCAAATCACCAATTAAGTCCAATAATTTATGTCTTGCTGGCTCATTATCAAAGCGTAAAGGAGGATTTAACCATTGATTTTGATCGCAGACTAAAGCATTTTCTAAACTGCCTCCTTTAATTAAACCAGCCTTTTGTAAATATTCAATTTGATCGGCAAAACCGAAAGTCCGGGCGGATGCGATCGCTTGACTAAAACTTTCCTGATCAGGACTCCAACTATACCATTGATTACCGATGGGTTTATAGGTAAAATCGATCCCGTAGGTAAAACGTAATTCCGGGGAAGGAATCGCCGCCACAAAAGCATCTCCTTCGTACAACCAAATCGGTTGAGAAATCGTTAAATCTGATGGAGAAAAAGAGTTATTTAAACCGGCATTTTCGATCGCTTCTACCCAGATTTTGGCCGAACCATCAAGGAGAGGAATTTCCGCACCATCCACCTCAATGCGAGCATCCTCTACCCCCAAAGCGGTTAAGGCCGCTAATAAATGCTCAACGGTTCTAACCTTGGCTTCTCCTTGTCCCAATTCCGTTGATAAAGTCGTTTGGTAAACCGAAGAAACTAGAGCGGGAATAATCGGTTGATTGGCTAAATCTCTGCGGACAAAATAACGTCCTTCTCCTGGATTTGCCCCACAGACGCGCACCCGTGTTATCTCCCCCGAATGCAGTCCAATTCCCGATAATTCAAATTGTTTAGCGATAGTAGAAACCATAATTATTAAGTAATAAAGCTTTGATCAGTGAACAACAAAAAGAACTAAATTTATCGATAACTGATAACTGATAACTGATTAGAATCGTTCCCCGATACCGAAATGGAGACGAGAACCACCATCGACATTAAAACCGTAGTCAACCCGAATTTGGCCGACGGGAGATTGTACCCGAACACCTAAACCGTAACCGAGACCGGTACCGGGTAAACCCCGGACAATCCCGGGTTGACCGGGGACATCGCCTTGGGAACCAATAGTAGTGCCGAAATCGACAAATAACGCCCCCCCAATAATTGCTACTATGGGAAAACGATATTCGGCCGTCGCTTGGAAATAACTGCGACCGCTACCCACTTCTCCCTCGGCGTAACCCCGTACAGAGTTACTACCCCCAACGATAAAAGCATCGTAGGGGGGTAAATCGCCTAATACTGTCCCTGCTTGCACATTAAAAGCGAGGGATTGCTGACCTTTAAAAATATCGGTTTCAAAGAGATTAAAGGAATTAATAAACCGAACGGGGATAAAGTAACTGTAACTACCCCGAACACGAGTGCCGAAAATACTGCCAGAACCGACCGGAATAGTTTGTTCTAAACCTAGACGCAGGAAAGAACCACTGGTGGGCTGCAGGGGATTATCGCGAAAATCTCGAATAGCGCCAATATTTAGAGAAAGTATATCATCGATCCCAGAGGAACTAAACGCCAGTTGTTGACTGCCAAAACCGTTGAGAGGTGCAGACAGGGGGGAGATGTCACCATTGGCATTTTGCACCTGTACCTGTTGATAGTTAAAGCCTAGGGAAACCACCCATTTTGGTTTCGTAAACACATCGGCGGCCAAAGGACGGACAAAAGTAATACCGCCACCCGTCCGGACGATACGGGGACTATCATTATCGTTAAGCGTCCGAATCGAGGAATTTTCCCCATCATAAACCAGAGAAATCGACTGTCGCCGGAAAACGTTCACCGTGTAGGAAGTGCGGAAATTATCCGTGGCAATCCAAGGATCGGAAAAACTCAGATCGAATAAAAATTCCCGTTCCCCTAACTGGACTTCTGCCCCTAAAGTTTGGTTATTACCGCCAAAATTGCGCTGTTGATAGCTAACAGTCCCGAATAAGCCCGCATTCGAGCTAATACCACCCCCAGCGGCTAGGGAACCGGTATTACCTTCCACCACATCGACGTTAACAATCACCTCCCTTGGGTCGCTGCCGGCAGAAAAAGACAGACGCACATCCTCGAATAAACCGAGACCGAAAACACGCTGTAAATCCTGTTGGGCCGTATTGCGGTTAAAAATATCCCCCGCTTTTAGGCGCATTTCCCTAGTAATGATAAATTCTCTAGTTTTACCCTTGACCGGTTCCTGTTCGACGTTAAAGTAGCGTACTTGAATTTTTTCGATTAAACCTTCGGAAATGACCAGAATCACCCGACCATCGGGAGTGACTTGCGGCGCACCGATTACCTGGGCCAGATCATAGCCGTTTTTGCTGTACCAGTCATTGATTTTTTTTACCCCCGCCTGTAATTCCCGCAAATTCAGGGTTTTGCCGTATTGACTAGCGAAAATTTCCTCGACCACCCCGGCAGGTAAAATCGATTTGTCCAGGGTTTCCGGGGCAATTTGAATCTGTACGCCCTGAAAAACGGGGTTAGGTTGTACCTCAAAGGTGACTCGCACCCCTAGGGGCGTATCTTGGGGAACTGCCCGCACATCGGCAAAAAAGCCCGTGGCAAAAACGGCGTTAATATCTTCTTGCAGTTGCGATCGAGTCGTGCTTCGTCCTGGTCGGGTGCGAATGGTATTATAAACTAGATTTTCTAATTCTCGATCGGACCCCTGTACTACCACTTCGGCCACCAAAACTCGCGACTCCTCCGCCGGCACCGGTGGGGCTGTTGTGGGAGTTTCTGCGGGGCTTGGGGTTTCCGTCGGGGTTTCCGTCGGGGTTTCCGTCGGTGCTGCCACGGGTGGCGTAGTTTCTCCCGTCGCAGGAGGAGACTGTACTATCTGCTCGACGCGGGGAAAAACCGTTTCTTGCGGTTCTTCTTCGGCCATTACCGTCCCGTGAAATAATCCGAAAATAGCCAGCAGCAGGGCCAGCGAGGAATATCGCCCCGAAAATTTGAGATTTTTAAGCACTTCCACACACCCATTAACACCATTATGGTTTTGTTTGTTTTCTCTGCCCGAGAAATTTAACGAACGTTAAAACTCTAGCAGATTGCTTACTCTCAGTAAATCCCAGCTTGACCGGTGACTAAAGAGATACTGCATCAGGTCTGATATTGGTCAGCCGTCAGCATTAAGTTTTTATCTTGCCATATCTTAGCTTTTTCCGGTTTGGCTCTATCCCAATTCACCCTCTAGAATTATTGCCACCTCGGTGGGCGCACAATTAATTACATATCTTCCTAACTCACCACAATTAAAAACATTAAGTTTATTCTCCTGGGAATCCCCCACCTTTTTACACCAGCGCAGATGTCAACGTCTCATTTGTAATAACTGTACCAGTTGCGAGACCTGTTGGCGATTAAACATTTGCAGCAGGGTACTAGCTACTAATTCCGGTTCTAGGGTGATCAGGATTTGTGGTAATTTGGCGGTGGCTAATAACTGCAATTCTTGACTGACGGTGATTTCTTCCCCGCGACCCCATTCCAATAAATCACTAGCTTGTTTTAATTCTTTAATAATAACCGGGGCGAGAGTGCGGTAGGAATGTTTGGGGTTAGCCAGGGCTGATTGGGCATTTTTAACTAAATATTGCCACTTTTGCTGTTCTGAAGCCAATTGAGACAGAGATAAAATTAATTTTTGTAATTGCTGACGGGAAGCACTGGTTTCTTCCTGTTTGAACAGTTGTAACATCTGTTTGAGGATATCTCTGACGCTGATGGAGATAGAAGAGGTTGCCGCAATAGCTGGGGTAGATTTTTTTTTCTCGAGAAGATAGTTAAGATGGGACTGTAATTCGGCAAAAGTCGGTTCACCTTTTTTAACGATAGCGTTAGCTTCCTCGGCTTGCAAACCTAATGGACTGGGCAGCTTATCGATCAATATCTGAAGCAGATCATAACCCTTGAGGAACAAAGATTCTAATTTTTGATCCACTTGTATGGGATTTTCTTTCAGTATTTTGAAAGCATCCTCAAGACGGTGAGCAGTTTTTTGGATACTGCTATAACCTAACATGGCCGCCCCCCCCTTGATGGAATGGGCGGCACGAAACATCTCGTTCATCTGTTCAGTATTGTTCACGAGATTGCCTAAGTCTAAAATCCCCTGTTCCAAAGTTTCCAGGTGTTCTTTTGCTTCTTCGATGAAATAGCCGAGAATTTTCTGCGCGTTAGCGGAGTCCAAGGTCTTATCCCCCCTTATCACGATGCTGTCTAGGCCTAGATTGCCCAGTTTTTCAGGAAATATATCAGTTATGGGGCAATGGCTAGGAAAACTGGCCCAGACGGACACAAGATAAGTTCAAAAGCCTGCCCACAAAGGTTCTCAGCTTCTCTTGCTCAAAATAGATCGATACAACGGCAGGCAAAAAGCTAAGGAAAGAATCGGGGATGGGAGCAAGCTGACTAGAAATTATTATTAGATCTCTTGCATAAGTCTAGACAAAATAGGATAAAATAGTCCAAGAGTTAAGATTGAAAGATGAATTACGAACAAGTAAAAACTTTAAAGCCAACAGAGTTCAAACGCTTGTGTGGCTTGTATCCAGATACATTTAAGG
>NZ_JADBTF010000392.1:0-32318 GCF_020246295.1 Microcystis sp. M090S1
AGAAGAACTGGAAAAAGTAGTCAATCAGCTTTTAAATGAAGGGGGATTGATTATTAAATGGAGTAGAAAACTTAAAAATAAGGGTAATGCTGTCAATGTAACTTAAATGCGTAAAAGCTTACCACCTGTCAAGCCCCATTATATCTGTTGAAGTTTTTGCTTGTGTCAATCGAAGCGGCGATCGCCTTATAATATCTGGTAGCCATTTTGGGGATTTGGTGCGTTACTGCGGCGAAAAAACCCGATCCCTCCTCCCCAAAGACGTAGAAGAGAGCGGCTACTCCGAGAGAGCGGTATCCATCGTCTCAGTCTTGAGTGGAATGTACCGTCATTCCCATCGGATGGTGGTTTGTACGATGTCCGACTTATTTGGGGTGAAGATGTCTCTGGGGACAGTCAATCGTCTGAGAAAGGAAGGAAGTGAGGCACTATCAGCCCTCTGTGGCGGAAGCCGAAGCCTACATCCAAGCCGCGCCGATAGTGGGGGCCGACGAGACGGGTTTTGCACAAGGAAATGCCGATGGACAAAATCCTCAGTCCAAGAGAGCTTGGTTGTGGGTAGCCGTCACCCCGTCGGTCAGCTTCTTTCAAGTCATGCTGTCGCGCTCTAGTGCAGCGGCTCAAGCAGGGAATGAGATTTGGGTGGTAGCAGGGAATTATAAAATTTTGCCATTATCTTGAATATTTTAGGAAAATTCTGTGTTACGATAGTCCGTTGGTTATCCCGTTTTCAAGTTGATTGAGGTAGAACAGTTATGAAATTAACTACTCTTTTTTCAATTTTTATCCTATCTTGTGTTAGTTTAGCTAATCCTAGCCGGGCTGAAAATCCTGATCATGTTAAGAAATTTAAGCAAACTAAACAATGTCCAGGATGTGATTTGAGTGGTGCGGATTTGAGGGGATTAAATCTAAGACAAGCCAATTTACAAGGTGCGGATTTGAGTGGTGTTAATCTAAGCGGTTCTGATTTGACAAAAGCAAACCTAAGTAATGCAATTTTGACTGGAGCTTCTTTCGGAGGTTATGTAAGCGAGACTAAGTTAATAGGAGCAAATTTATCTAATGCAAGACTTAACAGTGCCGATCTTAGTTTTGCACAATTAATGGATGCTAATTTAAGAGGAGCAAGTTTGATAAATGCTAATATAAGAAGGGCTAATTTTACAGGTGCAGATGTTACAGATACTAATTTTACGGGTGCAAAATGTAGTGATGGTAATTACCAAGATTACACTGCACCAGATGGAAGTACCAGTACAGCATGGTGTACAAGAAGTTAGGCAGGCTTATTTTTTATATTCAGTACAGCTTCGGTAAATTTCATGATACAACTCGAAGACTATTTTAACTTTCTAACCCCTAATGACATTCGCTTAAAAGGAACAAGAATTGGTATTGAAACCATTCTCTATGACTATATTTATCATGCCAAAACACCTGAAGAAATTGCTAAAACTTACTCATCTTTGAGCTTAGAACAAGTTTATGCGACTATTTTGTACTATTTGCACGACAAAGAAAAGATAACGAATTATTTAACTGCATGGATTGAACATGGAGAAAGAATGAGAGAAATACAAAAACAAAATCCTCCTCCTGTTGCAGAAAAATTGAGAAAGTTAAGGGAACAAAGAAAAGCAATCAAACAAGCAAATGAGTCTGAAATATCTCTTAGATGAAAATGTTGATCCTCTCTATGCGACTCAACTAAGAAGACTCAAACCTGATTTAGTTATTAGAGTGATTGGAGAACCTGTTACACCAGATAAAGGAACATTAGATCCTGAAATTCTCTGCTGGTGTGAAGAAAATAATTTTATTCTGGTAACAAATAATCGGACTTCTATGCCCGTACATTTAGCAGATCATCTACAAAATCATCGTCATATTCCAGGTATTTTTATTCTGAATCCTAATTTGAGTATTGGGGAAAATATAGATGAGTTAATTCTGGCGGCTGAAGCTTCATTTGATAATGAGTATCAAGACCGAATTGATTATCTTCCTTTACCTTGAATCTGTTTGACTTAAGCATAATATAATTTATCACCATCAACGATCTTCATTATTTTGCCGTTGTTGTTCTTCCCAATCGCGCTGTTCTTGTTCTTTCCACTGGCGATATCGTTCTTCTGCTTCTACACGATCACGATGACGCGCCTCTGCGTGACCCGCTTGAGGAATTGTATCTTTCTGCTCCCCTGATGTGCTTGAAGATCCTCCAGCTATTGCACAAGCGATAAAACCAATGACTCCCAATATGAAATTGATGAAATTATCACCAGTCAATAGCCAATTTACAAACCAAAAAGTGATAAAAATAAAGAAAAATAGACGAAAAAACACACTTCTCATGGCTCTTCCTTTTTCTTGAGCAATGAACTCAGCCGCTAAAGTGCCAGTTAAAAATCCAGATAGCAAGTAAGAAATTTGTTGCCCATATATAAAAACAAAAACTAAAAAAATTGAAAGGTAAACATATAAAAAATTGACCAGAAAGCCATCCTTATCATAATTTGGATCAAAATTACTCTGACCTTCTAATAGTAAAAATCCTAGATAGCCAAAAATCAGGCTACTCAACCCAATCTGAGGAGTGTTAGTCGGGGCGAAGATCCAAATCCCCAATCCTCCAAAAATCATAGTGATCATAGTAACAATCCAAAAATCACGGATTTTTAATCGCATCACCAACCAGCTACAAATAACAAACCCTATAGTACCGACAATAAGATCTTTAAAACTACCATGTAGAAACGGGGCGAATAAAATCCCTCTTAACCCAAAAGGCCAAGAACGAGGAATAATGCCATATTGATTTAATTGATGATCAAAAACAAATTGGTCTAAAACTTCTACAATCCAGAAAATAGCGACAAAAATGCCTATAATCGTCATTTTTGTCTTTAAGTGACCAGTCATGAGATGATTAGTTCTTCTTGCCATATACTTTTTGAGGGAGAAAACTCTAGTCAGTCTCCATTATAGTTCAGACACTGAGCCAGACAACATTAACTTGCACCATCAATACTCCTGTAGGCACAATTACCGCCACCGATGCCGATAATAACCCCTTAACCTACAGTGCGATCGCTGATCTTGTAGGTTGGGCCCGTTGTGGGTAAACAATAAATATATTTTCGTAACAGAAAGCTCATGATTCATGGATGATAAGCCGTAATAACCAGACTTCTATCGTCACCATAAATTGCTTCAACACGACGAAAACTAGAATGATTCCACCAGACTTTAATTCTATTTCCCTTGGCTGGAGCAGACCCAACAACGGCATAACCAGCATTGAACATCAATTGTTCAAAAACTTCTGCTGGCATTGTTTTAGATGAAATGGGAGAAAGACCATCAATTTGATGCTTATCGAGGGTCATAACTCCCTTTATAGGTTGTAAAAATTTGATAACCGGGTAAAACTAAGCTGATACCCGCAAAACTATGTATTGTTCCTGGATAACTTTCTTCTGCATCACTACCCCCCAATCGCCAACAAAAAGAACCCAACCAAATATAAAAGCCTGGAATCAGTGCGTCCATCGAATAGGCAATATGCTTTAACTGAGGGTTAACTTCGTTTGATGATCCCTTTTTTTGGGAAACTTTTATTTTCATTTATTTTCATTATTTTAAACTTATAATCGTTTAAGAACTATACCATATTTTTATTAGCATTGACGATGACAATTATCACAATTCCACACTTAAACCCTTTGGTGCGATCGCTGATATGGTAGGTTGGGTTGAGGAAGGAAACCCAACGCTAATCAAAGATATTTGAAGGCCTTATTATCTTCAACCGTCCCATCGAACTAAGATAGTGCAAGCTTAAAGATGGCTTTTAGTTGTCAGCTAAATTTTTGCGCCAATTTCGTCAAATTGCTTCAAGAGATTTGATTGCGAACGCCACTGAAAGCAGCGTATGCGATCGCTATAGCATCTACAGCATCATTAATGGGCATTTTTGTCAATCCGAATAAATACTTAATTTGTTCGGCCACCTCCGCTTTAGTGGCCCTACCATGGCCCAGATGACATTTCCAACTAGCTTGATGGAGGAAAATCGGTTCAATTCCCCCATCGCGACAGCTAACCAGATTGATAATTCCCAATGCTTGCAGGACTCCACCGGCTGCCTTGATTTGCCGGTTAAAAAAGGGCATTTCCACGGCAATTTCCCCCGGTTTATATTCTGCGATTAACTCCTTTAAATCCCGTTCAATTTCGATCAAACGCTGGGCAGTAGAAAGATTTTTAGAAGTTTCGATCGTGCCGTAATCGACTAAAATCGGCATTAACTCACTATTATCCCGGAGAATAGCCCAACCGACAATCGCTAATCCGGGGTCGATACCCAACCAAGTAGTCATAGATTAAGCCAAAAAATCTTGGACGATTTGGAGGATTCTTTGGGATGCTTGTCCATCTCCAAAAGGATTAATGGCATTAGCCATACGATCATAGGCGATTTTATCCCCTAATAATTCTCCCGCTTGTGCTAAAATTTGCTCTGGATTAGTACCAATTAATTTCGCTGTTCCCGCTTGTACTGCTTCCGGTCTTTCCGTGGTTTCTCGCAATACTAAAACCGGTTTTCCTAAACTGGGGGCTTCTTCTTGAATGCCCCCAGAATCAGTTAATAATAAATAACAGCGTTGAATCGCCCCCACTAACTCGGCATAATCGAGAGGTTCGGTTAAAAATACCCTGGGATGATTGCCCAAAGCGGACTGTATTGGTTCTCGGACGGTGGGATTGCGATGCAGGGGTAATAATAGGGCGGTATCGGCATATTTTTCTAACAACAAAGTGAATCCTTTGATAATATCCTGTAACGGTTCGCCCCAATTTTCCCGGCGGTGAACCGTGGCTAATAAAACCCGATAATCTGACCAATTTAAGCCCGCAATTTGACATTCTGGGGCGGTTTTGGCTACGCTTAATAAAGCATCAATAACCGTATTACCGGTGTGGTGAATATTTCCTGTCACCCCGGATTTTTGTAAATTTTCCACGGCTAAAGTAGTGGGAGCAAAATGTAGGGTAGTCAGTTGAGAAATTAGGCGGCGATTAGCTTCTTCGGGATAGGGATTATAGATATCATTAGTTCTTAATCCTGCTTCCACATGAGCGATAGGAATTTGTTGATAAAAAGCCGCTAAAGCAGCAGCAAAAGCAGTGGTAGTATCACCTTGCACAATAATTAAATCTGGTTTTATGCGCTCAAAAACCGTTTCTAAACCCCGTAAACTGCGGCAAGTAATATCAGTTAACGTTTGACGAGTTTGCATAATATCGAGATTTTCATCTGCTTTTAAAGCAAATAATTCCATCACCTGCGCTACCATTTCTTTATGCTGTCCCGTCAGAATTACATGGGTTTGAAACTGTTCCGATTCTTGAAAAGCACGAATAACGGGAGCTAATTTAATCGCTTCGGGACGAGTTCCAAGAGTAATACAAATTGATTTCAACATATTATTATCAGTTATCAGTTATTTTAGCCATCAGGAGACAGGAGACTCCGAGACAGGAGACTCCGAGACAGGAGACTCCGAGACAGGAGGATTATTTTTATTTATTCTCCCTAATTCATAATTCATAATTCACAATTCATAATTCATAATTCATATTCTATCTCTTGAATTGTGCTGTTTTGTCATTTTTCACTCGTTTGTGGTTGTTGAACGATAAATTGGGGATAGAGTTGCATTTGCTTAGGATTTAAAGGTCGAGAGATGGTCAAAACTTTTTGTTTAGCTAACTCTTGAGTCATGGTATCTAAAGTTTGAGCGATACGCAAATTATATTCTAATTGTTCCCCGGAAGAAAGCAGATTACTTAAGCCATCGATTAAACGTCTTAAATTCTCGCGAAATTGGGGATCACCGATTAACTCATCGATATCGGAGGTGATTTTTTGAGTATTTTCAAAAGTAACCCTAGCGGATTCGAGAGTTTTTTGCAGTACGACAATTGTAGCAGGATCGTTAATAGTTTTAGTAATTTCTCGTAAATTATTCGATGTTTCCACCGCATTATTCAAAATAGTCTCGATATTTTGCATGACTTGTTTAGTATCAATTTCATCTAAACCTGCATTCAACCTCAGGGCGGTATTATTGAGATTATTAGCGAGACTACCAATACCTAAACTAGCTTGATTAATATTACCGAGAGTATCAACAATTTGTCCGCGATTTTCGCTGAGAACAGCATTGAGATTAGCGACCAATTGGGAAGATTGTTGAAAAGTCCTGCTGATTTGACTGCGATTTTCCTGAACGGTATTATCTAAAGTATTGACAAAACGGGAGGCATTATTAGCCGTATTAGTGACCGAGCGACTGGTGGTAGCTAATTCCAAAGATAGACGAGAGATTTCTCTTTGGGCATTACGGATAGTCTGGGAGGTATCATCGGATAAACGGGCGATTTTTTGAGCTGCTATAGCGGTATTTTTGGTGACATCATTGAGATTACCCACAAATTCAGGACTGGTAAAAGTATCCACTAAACGACCAACACTAGACATTAATTGTGTTCCTGTTGTCCCCTGTAAACGAGTATTATTACAGAGAATTAACTGTTGATCACAGTCGGGAGCCAGAGGGTCGAGATTTTTGGCCTCAGCACTTAAAGAAACTAAGGGAGTGATATCGATGGCTGCCTCCCCAATTAATCCGGAAAGATTGGTAGTAACAGTTACCTTCCTAGGCATAACTAAAGTAGCAGAAGCGATTTCGGCAATAACTTCCACTTGATTGCTTCCCGGGATAAAACTTGTAATTCTTCCCACTCTCACCCCGCGAAAACGCACCGGCGCCCCGACTTGTAACCCTTCCACGTCGGCAAACTCGAAGATTAATTGATAGGTTCTTTGACCAAATCCTCCCCCGCGAACCCAGATAGCGAGCGCCCCAAAGACCAATAATCCGCCTAGAGCAAACAAACCTAGTCTTCCTTCCCGTAAAGCTCGCGAACTCTGCATGATTTTTCTCTCATTCTCGATAGTTCTTAATTTAGCTTAATCTAGCTTAAACGATTGTCCTAATCGGGCCTTCAATGCTGGCGCTAAAAAATTGCCGGATCATGGGATGATCGGTACGATCGATATCTGCCACTAATCCCTGCCATTGCACTTTTCCCTGATAGAGAAATACTACTCGATCGGCGGTGCGTCGGATGGTGCTTTGTTGGTGAGAAACCATCACATAAGTGTTCGCAGACCCCGATTTTTCATGGAGAGTCCGCACTAGATCCTCGATAATTGTGGAAGCTATCGGGTCTAATCCGGCGGTAGGTTCATCATACAGCAGTAATTCAGGATTATCGGCCGGATTATCGGGATTAGTGATAATAGCGCGGGCAAAAGCCACCCGTTTACGCATTCCCCCCGATAGTTCCGAAGGATAAAGGTCACTAATTCCCTGTAAACCGACCATTTCCAGGCTTTTTTCCACTAATTCCCTAATTATGGCTTTTTTTAAATTAGTTTGTTCATAAAGATAAAAACCGACATTTTCCCCGACGGTGAGAGAATCAAACAGGGCCGTTTGTTGAAAAACTAAGGAAGTTCGCATCGCTTCTCGACCATCTTCTAGCAATCCCTGACGCAATTGACCTTTAATACGAATTTCTCCAGCATTTATCCCCGTTAATCCCGCAATTAACCGTAAAACCGTTGATTTTCCCGTTCCCGACGGCCCGATAATTACCAGGGCCTCCCCTCGATAAATGGTTAAATCTAAACCATCGAGAATAACATTATCCCCGAATCTTTTCGATACTCCTCTCAATTCAATTAACGGTTCTTTCATGAAATCAAGATTAATGTCGCTTAATTATCTTATAGCCTCTGGAATTTTAGGGAGATGGGGAAGTGGGGGAGTGGGGAGTGGGGAAGTGGGGAAGTGGGGTGTGGGGAAGTGGGGTGTGGGGAAGTGGGGAAGTGGGGAAGTGGGGTAGATAGGGAAGTGGGGAAGTGGGGAAGCTGTCTCATCACCCTATCACCCTATCACCCCAAAACCCTATCACCCCAAAACCCTATCACCCCAAAACCCTATCACCCCAAAACCCTATCACCCCAAAACCCTATCTCCTGTCTCCTGCCTCCCGACTCGATTCTGGCTGCTATAGTAGAAAAGCACCCATTGCTGACGATATCTGAGGTAGATTGCCGTGACTATTGCTTTAGACCAACTGCTTACCCCCGACATTTTTCGACCAGCGCGTTATTTGGGCAACGAGTTAGGCGCTAAACATAAAGAATGGGCAAGTGCGGTGGTTCGTTGGGTGTTAACCTATCCGGAAGTGTACGAAGTGGGGGCATCTAACCTCGGCCATATTATCCTCTACAATATCCTCAATGCACAACCTCGCCAACTCTGTGATCGCACTTATTTACCCGCACCGGATTTAGCCCAAAAACTCAAACAGACAAAAACCCCCCTATTTGCCCTAGAATCCCGTCGTTGCCTCACCGATTTTGATATTCTGGGTTTTAGTCTCAGTTATGAGCTAGGAGCCACCAATATTTTAGAAATGCTCGACCTAGCGGCAATTCCCTTGACTTGGAGAGAAAGAGACTCAGGTAACTATCCGCTAATTTTTGCCGGGGGACAAACTGCCACCTCTAACCCCGAACCCTATGCCGACTTTTTTGATTTTATCGCCCTTGGTGATGGCGAAGAATTATTGCCAGAAATCGGTTTAATTTTAGAAGAAGGTAAACTAGCTAATCTAAGCAAAGAAGAACTATTACTAGATTTAGCCCAAATTCCGGGGGTATATGTGCCGCGTTTCTACGATGTCACCCCAATCGGTGCAGTTATCCCCAATCGTGACGATGTACCGAAAAGAATTTTACGCCGGGTAGCGACTCCTATCCCAGCCTATTCTATCGGTTTAGTTCCCTTCGTGGAAACGGTTCACGATCGCCTGGTGGTGGAAATTCGTCGCGGTTGCACTAGGGGATGTCGTTTCTGTCAACCGGGGATGTTAACCCGTCCCGCGCGGGATGTGCAACCGGAAGCAGTAATCGAATCGATTGAAAAAGGAATGCGAGCGACGGGATATAACGAATTTTCCTTATTATCTCTCAGTTGCTCCGATTATCTAGCTCTACCTGCCGTGGGTATGGAGATTAAAAACCGTCTCCAGAATGAGAATATATCTCTATCGTTACCCAGTCAAAGAGTCGATCGCTTTGACGAAAATATTGCTAACATAATTGGGGGCAATCGTCAATCGGGTTTAACCTTTGCACCGGAAGCGGGAACCCAACGAATGCGCGATGTGATTAACAAAGGGTTAACCAACGAAGAATTACTCAGAGGGATAAAAACTGCTGTCGAACAGGGTTGGGATAAGGTCAAACTCTATTTTATGATTGGTTTGCCAGGGGAAACCGATGTCGATGTCATCGGTATCGCGGAAACCCTGCGTTGGTTGCGTCGGGAATGTCGTTTACCGAAGCGGAAACCCCTCGATTTTACCCTAACTATCTCTAATTTTACCCCTAAACCCCATACCCCCTTCCAGTGGCATTCCGTCTCGACGGCCGAATTTATCCGCAAACAGGAGTTATTAAGACAGGAATTCCAAGGCATGAGAGGGGTAAAAGTCAATTATACTGATGTCCGCATCTCGGCTATGGAAGATTTTATCGGTCGCGGTGACAGAAGTTTAGGGAAAGTGGTGCTGCGCGCTTGGCAATTGGGAGCCGGGATGGATGCTTGGTGGGATAATACGGAAAAAGCCTATCAAGCATGGTCACAGGCGATCGAAGAATCCGGTTTAACTTGGAAATATCGTCAGATAGAACAGGGAGAATGGCATATTTTTGCCGATGCAGACAAAGATATTTTAGAGCGTCCTTTGCCCTGGGATCATCTGGATACCGGTATCGATAAAAAATGGCTACAGGAGGACTTAAAACGCGCCCTAGACGCGGCAACAGTCCCCGATTGTTCTTTTGAGGGTTGTTCCCATTGTGGCGTTTGTAGCCTCGATTTTGGTCATAATATCGTCATTGAAGCGCCTCCGATTCCCGCTTTTGCCGGACATTTTCAACCCAATCAAGAACGCGCCCAAAGAATTCGGGTTTGGTTTGGCAAAATTGGCGAAATGGCCTTAGTTAGCCACTTGGATCTGGTGCGTTTATTTGATCGCGTCGTCCGTCGCGCTGCTATTCCCATTTCCTTTACCGGTGGATTTCACCCTGGTCCGCGCATTTCGATCGCCAATGCTTTATCCTTGGGAGCAACCAGTAGCGGTGAGATTGTCGATTTTGAATTGACAAAAGTGATGGATTTAGAGAGGTTTAAACAGCAATTAAGCGCACAATTGCCCGCAGATTTACCAGTGTATCAGGTGGAAGAAATTCCCTTAAATGCTCCCGCTGCCACCCGTTTGTTAGAAAAAGCTGCGTATTTGCTCACTTTTAACAGTGAGGGAATTGACTGCCAACAATGGCAAAATTGGATCGAGGCGATTAAACAAGCAACGGTGATGGAACGGGAAAAAACCACCAAATCCGGCAAAAAAGTCACGATTAATCTGCGAGAACAATTATATGAATTAGAGTTAAAAACTGTTGACAAACAAGCCGTTTTGTGCTATGTGGGCAGTTGTCGCAATGATGGCACTTTACTACAGCCCGATCATATCGTCGAGATGTTAGAAAGGGTTTCTGGCCAAGAACTTTCGCTGCTGAATTTTCATCGTCAGCGCTTGATTTTAGGCGCTTAACCATCGTCAACTGTTCCCTTTATACTAAACTAAGTAGGGTTGGCTGAATAAATCTAAAAACCTTGTTGGGTAAGACTTTTAGACTTTTTGTCAATCAAAAAGTACCAGATCTGGGAGTGATCGGGGGGAAAATTACTGGACTTTTTCCCTGAAAATTAGGTAATTGACCCCCTCAAAATCGCTAAAACCCTACACCCCACACCCCACACCCTGTCCCCACGAAAAACTTTTTCAGCAGACCCTACTTAAGAGAGTCAGCTAATCTTGATCGACTAATTCTAAGCAATCATCAATCAAAGCTGGCCGATAATTTTGAACAACCATCGGTAAAAAAGCCCCTCTTAAACCCTTTTTTATTCTCTCGGCCGTTTGATCAAAAACCACAAATAAAGGATGAATTGTTTCTGCACCTTCACTAAACATATGTTGTTCTCTGGGGGGCATTAACCATTCATATTCTTTATCTAAACATATTTGGGTTTCGCGCCAGCGTTTCAACAAATCAGAAAAATCTTCCCCCGGACGATGGATAAAAATCAGGATTTCTGAACCTAATTTAATTTTCCATTCCGGATCACACATCAGAATCGCCAAATCACAAGCTAATTGTACCGTCTTTCTAGATTCAAGGGCAGAAGATGGACGAATTCTGACCAAGGGCAAGGGAATAGTAATTAAACTCTCTTCAGGACGACGCATACTAGGAATTAACTCTAAATAGGGGCGATATTGTCGCAATAATTCGATCGCCCCCTCACGACAGCTATATTCCGCTAATAAAGTTTCGTAAGACACAGATTCACCTAATCAAATAAAAGGAGATGAAAATTCAAATCTTGCTGATTTCCAGCTACCGGCAATAGTCACTGATCACTGATCACTGCTCAACTTATCCCAACGCATCGAAGATTTTAAACATGGGCAAGTACATAGACAAAAGAATAGTTCCCACTATCCCCGCAATACCAACCATCATCAAGGGTTCAATGATACTGGTTAAAGCTTTAACGGCCTGTTCCACCTCATCTTCGTAGAAATCCGCCACTTTCATCATCATGGCATCTAATTCTCCCGTTTCCTCCCCAATACTAATCATTTGAATTGCCAAAGGTGGGAAAACATTGGCTTTTTGTAGGGCCAAACTCATCATTCCCCCCTGCTGAATTTCCGCCTTGGCACCAGCGATCGCATTGGCAATTACCTGATTACCCACCGTATTACAAACGATGTCGAGGGAACTTAAAATCGGGACACCAGAACGCGTCAGAGTCCCAAAAACCCGGCAAAATCTAGCCACAGCCGATTTTTCATTCAAATCACCAAAAAGAGGCATTTTAAGGAAAAACTGGTCAATTTGCAGACGACCCATCGGGGTTTTGTAATAGCGACGCAGTAAAAAAACCGTGGCAACAATGGTGACAATCGGAATTAAAATCAACCAACTACGCATCACACCACTTAAAAAGAGCATAAATTGCGTTAAAGCTGGTAGTGGCACGTTTAAATCGGTGAAAATTTTCGCAAACACGGGAATTAAAAAAATTGTCATCCCGAAAAACACAATTATCGCCAAAATTCCCACCGCTACCGGATAAGTCATCGCTGATTTAATCTGGTTTTTCAAGCGGGCCATATCTTCCAAAAGTTTCGAGAGACGGTTCAGCACTTCATCGAGTACCCCCCCCATCTCTCCAGCTTCGACCATACTGACATAAAGTTCATCAAAACATTCGGGATGTTTGGCCATCGCTTCCGATAACGGAGTCCCTTGCTGTACCTCAGCACTAATCGCTTGTAGGGCTTTTTTCATCTTGGGATTACCGCATTGATCCCCCAAAACTCCCAAACATCTCACAATCGCCACACCAGCATTAATCATTACCGAAAATTGACGGGAAAAAACCGCTTTATCTTTGATGGAAATGCTGGCAAACATCAACTTTAAACCGGAAAGATCGATCTCTCCCCCCACTTTTTTGACCTTACCGACGGCGGCATATTTCGCCTTCAGCATCGTCCGGGCCTGTTCGGGAGACATGGCCTCAACTTTCTCTTGGAAAACTTTTCCAGAGCCGTTTTTAACTTGTGCGACAAAATTAGGCATAGGACAAATCAGTTATCAGTTATCAGTTATCAGTTATCAGTTATCAGATTGGAGTTTTAAGTGGGTAGATAGTGTTAAGTGAAAACTTCGGTACTTTCTTTTCACTGATTACTGGTTACTGTTCACTGATAACTGATAGGGGCTGACGAACGCTTAAAGGTTACTATTTGTTATTAAATCCGGGCTTTAGCGTTAGCGCCAGCCCCGGCGATAAGACGTTGTAATTCATCGGGTTTACCGCTTTTAGAAATGGCTTCTTCCAAAGAGACAACACCCCTAACAACTAAATTAGCTAATCCCTGTTCCATGGTTTGCATTCCTAACTTCATTCCCGTTTGAATTGCTGAATAGACTTGGGGGGCTTTTCCTTCCCGAATTAGGTTAGCGATCGCTGGAGTTACCACCATGATTTCCTGTACCATTGCCCGACCAAATTCCCCCGGTTTAGGATTTTTTTTCTTGACTAGGTTTTGACTAAAAACTGCTAGTAAAGAATTGGATAACATGGCGCGAATTTGTGCCTGTTGGTTAGCCGGAAAAACGTCAATAATCCGATCCACTGTTCCCGCTGCCGAGCTAGTGTGTAGGGTTCCGAAGACTAAGTGACCGGTTTCTGCCGCCGTGATTGCCAAACTAATTGTTTCTAAATCCCGCATTTCTCCCACAAGGATAATATCAGGATCTTCCCGTAAAGATGCTCTTAAAGCGTTAGCAAAACTCTTGGTATCTTCTCCTTTTTGTCGTTGGTGAAACAGACTTTTTATATTAGGAAAAACGTATTCAATTGGGTCTTCTACCGTTAAAATATGTTCAGACCTAGTCCGATTAATTAAGTCTAAAATTGCCGCTAAAGTGGTAGTTTTACCTGAACCTGTTTGGCCAGTTACGAGAATTAATCCCCTCGGTCTTTCCGATAACTCCCGTACTACTCTAGGTAAATTTAATTGTTCAAAGTTAGGAATTTTAGAGGACAAAGCCCGTAAACAAGCTGCATAAGCCCCCCTTTCTTTATAAACATTGACCCTAAATCTTGCTAATCCTTTCACCCCGTAGGAACAGTCTAATTCCCAATTCTGCTCTAACTCTTTTCTTTGGGTATTATTGAGCATACTAAAAATCAATTTCTGACAATCTTGCGGGGTTAAAGACTCTTCATCAATCGGGGACAGTTTGCCACTAATGCGAAAATAGACCGGCGCCCCAGACTGAATGTGCATATCGGAACCGCCCATCTCGACCAATTGTTCCATTAAATCTTCGATCATTAATTCCATAAGTTAAACCCCATCTATAAGGTAAAATCAGTGAACAGTGAAAAGACATTGGGAAAGTGCTATTTAAGACTACTCACTTAATACTCCTTACTTAAAACTCAAATCTCATAACTGATAACTGATAACTGAAAAACTGTCTTAATCACTAAATCGCGGTGTCATACAATAGGGACAATCGAGCCATTCTGGTTGTAGTTCGGCGCGACAACCACGACAGATTAAACCGCTTTTCCGTTTGGCTTTTAGTTCCGCTTCCAGACCGGAATCGGTAAATGTCACCCGTTCCACTTCTTCGAGGGTGGTGTAACCCTCGCGCACCAGATTTAAACTATAGGCTAGGAGTGTCACCATGCCCTCATCGACGGCCGTCTCCTTAATGCGATCAGTGGTTGCCCCTTGGTTAATTAACTGCTGTAGTCGTTCACTATTTTGCATTACCTCATAGACCCCGACGCGACCTTTATAACCGCTGCCACCACATTTGGGACAAAGATTACCCTGTTTTCGCGCCTGTTGAATTTCCTCTAGGGTCAGGGTATTAGCCTTATAAAAGGTCACTTCCCGTTCATTGGCGGCGGCAAGACCAAAATGGGCTAATTCCTCTTGGGTGGGGTGATAGGCGACTCGACACTCGGTACAGACGCGCCGCATGAGACGCTGGGCCAAGACTCCCAAGAGAGAACCAGAAATCATAAACGGTTCAACCCCCATCTCATCGAGACGAGAGATCGCACCTGCGGCATCGTTGGTGTGTAGGGTAGTTAAGACCAAGTGACCGGTCAAGGCGGCCTCGATCGCTGTTTTAGCCGTTTCCTTATCCCTAGTTTCTCCCACCAGAATCACATCCGGGTCTTGTCGCATGAAGGCCCGCAGAATCGAGGCGAAATCCATGCCTTTTTCGCGAATTACCTGCACCTGGGTGATACCTGGTAGAGAATATTCGATCGGATCTTCGGCCGTACTAATATTGACCCCGGGGTGATTTCTTTCGGCTAACACCGAGTATAAACTGGTGGATTTCCCCGAACCGGTCGGGCCTGTCACCAGCAACAGACCAAAGGGACGACTGGCCATGTCTCGGACGATTTGCAGGGTCTTTTGGTCGGTGATTAGTTTATCTAAACCCAACTGGGTAGCCGAGTTGTCGAGAATCCGTAAACAGACTTTTTCCCCGTAGCGACTGGGTAGGGTATTAACCCGAAAATCCACTTTCCGCCCTTGATATATCCGCCGAATTTTACCATCTTGGGGAAGACGACGTTCGGCGATATCGAGATCGGCCATGATTTTAAAACGGGCTGTCACCGCCGGGGTAATTTTTTTCGGCAGTGGATCAAAAGCTTGATGAAGAACTCCATCTTTGCGAAAGCGAATTTTCAGGAATTCTTCTTGGGGTTCGATGTGAATATCGGAAGTCCCTTCCTGTAGGGCTTTAGCTAGAATTTTATTGACGAGGTTGATGACGGGGGCTTGATTAGCGTCCCCTTCTCCGAGATCATCGGCCGCTTCATCGTTAGCACCCCCGGAGGCCACATCAATATTGCCGACAATATCGGTGAGATCCGAGAGTTTTGCCAGTTCTTTTTCTTTTTGCCGTCGGGCTTTTTCCTGTTCTAGTTCCGATTGAGCCGAGTGGAATTTTTCCAGTAATCTTTCATAATCTTCGCCAGTAATCACCAAACGCTGTAAACCTAAATCCTTGGGACGGAGAATACGATTAATATCGTCGGAAGCCTCGAGGTTGTCGGGATCGACCATGGCTATCAAAATCGCAGCCGGCTCTCCTTCGATCTTTCGCAGGGGGATGAGACGATAGCGACGACAAAGATCGATCGGAATCAAAGAATCGATCAATCGGGCTATTTCCAGTCCATCCACATCGGTTAATTCGGGGTCGAGCGATTCGACTCCGTAGAGAATTTTTAGTTCAAATAACTGGTTTTTCTTATACTGTCGCTGTAAATCCGGGGGCAAAGGGCGCCCGGTTAGTTGTTGTAATATTTCTACTAGCGATCGTCCCGATTTCCGTGTTTCCACTAGGGCCTGTTGCATCTGGTCGGCACCGATATAGCCCGACTGCACCAACTTGTTACCAAAGGGCGAAAAGTAATTGCGCAGGGCAACGGCACGGGTTTTCTTGGAAGAAAATGTCATAGACGATTCTTAACCTCTCCACTACCCTTAAATGTTCCCAATTTTACTAAGAGAATTATATTCTAGCAAAAATTTTTCTAGATCACCGATTATCTATCGGGGTCGCTTATATCCAGTTACGGATCTTGTCCACAAAATGTTACATTAAAGGTTAAACCTTGATTATTAGCTGGTACTTCAAGACCAAAATTAGCAGTAAATGGTCATATATTGCCAAATTACCCAATAAAATTGTATACTATGAGTGCAGAACCGAATAACTCAGTAATTTTCGACGAAAACCAAGAATCCTTTCCTAATTACCCCGAATCCCTTACAACCGAATCGGAAGCCAGTGTCACCGATGAAGCCAAAACGGTGACGAACCAGGCAGCCTCTAGCGAGGAATTTTCCCTTCTAGGGGGAATGACTATCGATGCTCTACAAGAGGAAATCGACACTCTCAAACAGCAGTTAGAGGAACAAACCCAGCAGGTTGATGCCTACAAGAAACGCTATATCACTCTAGCGGCCGAGTTCGACAATTTTCGCAAACGCACAGCCAAGGAAAAAGAGGAACTGGAAACAAAAATCAAGGGCAAAACCCTGATGGAAATTCTTGGCGTGGTGGATAATTTTGAGCGCGCCCGTACTCAAATTAAACCGGCTAATGATGGCGAGATGGGTATTCACAAGAGTTACCAAGGGGTCTATAAAATCTTAGTAGAGAGTCTCAAGCGTTTAGGCGTTTCCCCCATGCGTCCGGAAGGTCAACCCTTTGATCCTAGCTACCACGAAGCGATGATGCGGGAGTACACCGATGAACATCCCGAAGGCACGGTGGTCGAGCAGTTAGTGCGAGGATACACTCTCGGAGAAGATGTTTTGCGTCATGCTTTGGTAAAAGTGGCCGCCCCCAAAGAGACAGATCCTAACGCTGCTCAGTCAGAATCTACTTCCATTCCATCGCAGGAATCAGTCTAAAATCCCGATGGGGATTCAAGCAGTTTGAGGGTTAGGTATTAGCTGGTAGGGTCTGTATTCCCTCCCTATCCCCTATCCCCACTGAAAGACTTTTTCTCTCTTGACCTGTTGATCTTTTAATTAAAAACGCTTCTATACCCAAGGATTTTGCTCCTTGGTAATCCTCTTTTTTACTATCGCCAATATGCCAAGCTTGTGCGGGGGAACAATCATGTTTTTGTAGGGCGATTTGAAAAATTTCCGGATCGGGTTTAGCCGCTCCTGTCTGGGAAGAAATCGTGATCGATCGAAAAAAATATTCTAAGCCTAATTCAGCCAAAACTTGGTAGATACGACTATCAAAATTAGAAATAATGCCTAACTCGATCCCCTGAATCTGCCAGAGTCTTAAAGCGGGAATGACATCCTCGTACAGGACCCAAGGCTCGGCCGTGGCAAAATGATGATAAAGTTCGCCAAAAAAAGCCTCAAAATCGGGAAATCGTTCCAGATAACCTAAATTATTAAAAACTGCCCCAGTCAGCGATCGCCACCAGCGATACTCTAACTCGGGAATTTGTGCAGGTTCAACCTTAGGAAAAGCTAGGGGGGGAGAAGTGGGGAAAATAGCCAAGAAAGATTGTTCTAGACTCTCGGCCGCCACCTCTACCCCAAAATCCGCCGCTATTTGACTATAAATTGCTCCGACACTGCCTTTTACTCCAAAAAGAGTCCCCACAGCATCGAGAAAAATAACTTGCGGTTTCTGCATGAGAGTTTTGTCTATAACGGTCTGACTGAGGTTTTTAGGGTCGGTCCTTTAGCTGGCCTAACAAACCTAACAATTGCTCATTTTAAAGGATTATGGCGAAAATTCTCGGATCACTTGCCAAACCCTTAACACCTCTGCCACTGTCCATGCTTGGGCAAAAGCGCCCCTAGGGGTAAAAGGGGCATTACCATCGAAAATTTCGCTTAAATTACCGATACAGCTATCCCGAAGATGGTCGATCATCGGTGTTAAAAAACTCTCAGCTAGAATGGGATCGCGATAGACTTTCAGATGGGCCTCGATAAATGCCCCTAATAACCATCCCCAGACTGTCCCCTGATGGTAGGCACTATCTCTTTTTAAGCGATCGCCACTGTAAACGCCACGGTAATCAGGATGAGCGGCATCTAGCGATCGCAAACCGCGAGAAGTCAACAATTTTAAAGCACAAATATCGACAATGGCCTTTTTCTGTGGGGAATTTAATAACTCCTCCACCGACAAAGACACGGCAAAAAGTTGATTCGGTCGTAAACTGGCATCATTACCCTTTTCCGTATCCAAAACATCGTAACAATACCCCATAGAATCATCCCAGAAGCGAGAGAACCCTTTTAGGGTCATTTTTCTCATTTTTTCGTAATCAGTGGCATCCATGCCCAAATAATGGGCAAATTGAACCATTATTTTGAGGGCATTGAACCAAAGGACATTAATTTCTACGGGTTTGCCGATGCGGGGAGTAATCACCAGATCATCAACTTTGGCATCCATCCAAGTTAACTGTACTCCCGCTTCGCCGGCATAGATCAAACCATCGTCATCTAGGTGAATATTGTAGCGAGTACCGCGACGAAACCAAGCGATCACTTCCGTTAAAGCGGGATAAATAGTTCTGAGAAACTCAAAATCTTGGCTTTGGTTAAAATAGGAACGAATGGCTTCAAAATACCAAAGAATAGCATCGACAGCGTTATATTCGGGCATTTCTCCCCCATCGGGCAGTAAATTCGGCAATAAACCCCGGTCTAGATAACGGGAAAAAGTTAGTAAAATCTGACCTGCGATCGCAGGTCTGCCTGTAGTCAAAGTTAATCCTCTGAGGGAGATCATCGTATCGCGACCCCAATCACAAAACCAAGGATAACCCGCGATTATCGTTTTGCCCTCCGGTTGATCCCGGAGAGGACGACTAACGATAAACTGGTCGGCAGCGAGGGTAAGTTGTTGAATCCATTCGGGCTGCTGGGGATTAATCAGACTATTTTCGTAGCGATAGCGAGACTCTAGAGAAGATTGACCGTCTAAATTCGGATCGGGACGGGTACTAGCGGCAATTGTCACCGATTCTCCCACTTTAAGAGTAGCCGAAAAACTAGCACCATGGAGATGATTTTCCCGATCGATTAAACCACGATAACGTTCCACGGCCAAATCAAAGCGATAATACCAGATATGAGCGGGAAAAACCTGTCCCTGACTGATTAATAGATAAAAAGGTACAGCATTGTCATAGGCAATCACTCTTACTCCTTTTTCCAGGGGACTAATAGCCATTTGCCAGTTAAAACCCTGGGTATTGCCGTGAAAATCACGATAATTGACAAAAGTAGTCAGATTGAGAGTTAGGGGAGAATTGCCACGACGGTAGGTATAGTGAGTATAGGTGGTATTTTCTCCCTGTTCCATCCAAATGCGCTTTTCTAGTAAGGCATCCCCACAGATAAAAGTCCAGACGGGAATTGTGCCTTCGAGATGAAAACTTTCGATATTAATATAGCCTTGCGGTTCGATCGTAGCACCTAACCAGCGATTGCTGGCCAGATGATAAATTTTCTGGTTATATTGTACCGATTCATCGATTTTAGTCACTAGCAGCGTTCTTTGCGTCGGTGGAGCCAAAGCAGCGATCAAGAGGCCATGATAACAGCGAGTTAGCAATCCGGCCACAGTTCCCGCGGCAAAACCACCGATACCATTAGTGACTAACCATTCGCGCTTTTCAGCCACTGGGAGACAATTACAGATATCTCGACCAAAACGGAGCTTGACCATGGGCTTCCCAATTCCTAGTAATTTTGTTATAATAGAAAATTGTGTCTTTATATCTATAAAGTAACTCTATCTTAAGGAGGAAAATCGGCAGTGAGTAAACGTACTTTAGAAGGAACCACGCGCAAACAGAAGCGCACTTCCGGATTTAGAGCGAGAATGCGTAGCGTCAACGGACGCAAAGTAATTAAAGCTCGTCGGAAAAGAGGGCGCTATCGTTTAAGTGTTTAGGTTATTCTGGGAACCGACTAATTTTCGTGGGACTACCCCAAGTTCATCGCTTAAAACATCGACAGGATTTTCAAGCTGTCTATGGAAAAGGGAGGCGTTATCACGGTTCCCACTTAACCTTAATTAGTTTAGAGGATTCTTGCCCAGATCACCCTCTCCCCAGTCGTTTTGGTATCTCGATTAGCAAGAAAGTTAGTAAAAAAGCGGTGGTTCGTAATCGACTAAAAAGGCAAATACGAGCGGTAATTCGGCAGTTATTGCCAGAAATAGCAGCAGGATGGCGAGGGATAATCATTATCCGTCCAGGGGCGATCGAGTGCAATTATGAACATTTTTTGCGAGAATTAAAGCAGTTGTTAGTGAAGGCCAATATAATTCATGGGCATTAAAGAAGAAACTTTTTATGAAGGGGGTCCGCACATCGGCGACCTAATCATCAATATCCTGCTAGGATTTACGGTGATTTGTTTACCTTTGACCGTTGGGGCAGTGGTGCGCGCAATCTGGTTAAGATATAAGATAACCGATCGGCGGATTTCGATCACCGGGGGTTGGATGGGACGAGATCGCACAGATATTATCTATTCAGAAGTGGCAAAAGTGGCGAAAATGCCGAGAGGAATTGGTCTTTGGGGGGATATTGTCGTAACTCTCAAGGATAGAAGTCGTTTAGAAATGCGCTCGATGCCGAAATTCCGGGAAATTCATGACTATATTGCCGAAAGAGTCGCCGATAAAACCGGTCGTCCCCTAGAATCGATCATAAGTCAATAAAACAAAATAATCGATCGCCGAGATTCGATAAATTAGATTTGTTACAGTGCAACCCCATTAAACGAGAAGGCATAGATTAAACCCATGGATTTTGGAGTCGGATTTATTTCCACAAATATCATGTTGCCAATCCTAGATTTTTTCTTTCGGATTGTGCATAGTTACGGTTTCGCCATCATTGCTTTAACGCTGGTGGTGAGATTTGCCGTCTTTCCCCTCAGCGCCGGCCAGATTCGCAATATGAGAAAAATGCGAATCACTCAACCCTTGATGAAGGAAAGACAGACAGAAATTCAACAACGCTACAAAAATGACCCGCAAAAACAACAGGAGGAAATGGGCAAATTAATGCAGGAGTTGGGCAATCCCCTAGCGGGTTGTTTACCCCTGTTATTACAAATGCCGATTCTTTTGGCCTTATTTGCGACTCTGCGGGGTTCCCCCTTCTCGGACATTAACTATACCGTCGATTTACAAGTGCTGCCAACCGAACAAATCGCCCTCGTGCAGCGCCAACCCTATGCCACCAAACCCCAAAACGTCTATATTGACGAATCTCTCCACTATCCCATCACCGCTTTTTTACCCCAAGGCAATAAAATCGCCCCGGGAGAACAGGTAAAAATCGACCTGCAAAACGACCAGGGCAAGTCTTTAAGCCAATTAGCCACGGAAGTACCCGAAAATAACCTAAAACCCACCTACGAGGTGCTTAAAGGGCAAGAACTGGTGCAAGTTAATGAAGACGGTTCCATCGCCGCTTTAGCCCCCGGAGATGCCAGTATTAAAGTTATCGTGCCGGGGATTGCCGCTAATACGGGTTTTCTCTTTATTGAGGCCCTGGGAAGAATTGGGGCAACCGGTGCGAATGGTGAAATTCACTGGGATATCTTGGCGATGGTGATCGCTTTCGGTATTAGTATCTATGTTAACCAAGAGTTATCCGGTGCCGGCGCGCCTTCGGGGGGGGCAGCCCAACAACAGCAAACGGTGAATAAAATCACCCCGATAATTTTTAGTATGATGTTCCTGTTTTTCCCCTTACCAGCGGGGGTATTGATGTATATCTTAACCGCGAACATCTTCCAAACTATTCAAACGGTGATTTTGATGCGGGAACCGTTACCGGAAAACCTGCAAAAATTGGTAGCGCAACAGGAAAAAACGGAAAAATCCCGCGATGCTCTCCCCTTTGAAAAACGTTCTAGCAAGAAAAAGGAAAAAACATCGTAATGAGTATATGGGAGCAAAATAGCGAGAAAGCTAAACAATGGCTGGAAAAACTGCTAAAGTTGATGGCCATGCCCGCAGATGTCCAGATTGGTGTGCAGGAATTGGGAACTGGACCTTCCTCCTGTTGGTTAATTATTGATAGCAGTCAATTGAGTCCCCAACAAGTGGAACTTCTCCTCTCTAACAAGGGTGAGGGACTCGATGCGATTCAATCCCTAGCTAATACGATTCTGAATATTGGTGTCGAGGCGGCAGAACATCAGTTCTATATTGTCGAAATCAACGGCTATCGTCAACAAAGACAGGCAGAACTTTTCGACTGGGTGAATCAAGCGGCGACGCAAGTGCGGCAAACAGGACAGGAAATAGAATTAAAAGCCCTATCTTCGGCGGAACGTCGCCAAATTCATGCCTTTTTTCAGGAAGAAAACGATTTAACCACGGAAAGTCGCGGCGTGGAACCCGATCGCCGATTAGTAATTCGTTTAAAATAAGAGCAAAGGGTGGGGTAAAACCTGCCCTCTTTTTTATTTTAGGCTTTAGCTTTCTTGTTCACTCTAAAATTGAGTTGAGAATTACCACGGCCGTGGAGATATAAAATTAGAAAATACGACCACCTCGACGGTTGGGAGCTAAACCACGATTACTGGGTGTAAAGCAGTAGGCATCGCGATTGATTCGTCGAATATTCTCTTGTAAAAATCGATCACAATTGCCCTCTGGAACGATAATTGTTTGATAGAGCGATTTTCCCGATAGATTACGATAGTAAGGAATCCAAAGAATACCCAGATTTTGAAACCCATATTTGAAGTGTAGTTCTTCCCCGCGTTTCTTTGCTTCGTATTCGGTCTTCCAAGCTGACTCGGCAATTACTCGCAGACCTTCAAAATCGGCACTGTGCCAGTCAAGACGTGGAGCTGCGAAAACCTCACCGAAAAATGTACCCGAAAATGCCATGGACATCATCAATAAAGTGATTTCTTTTCTGATATTCACGAAAAATTGATAACTGAAATATTTTTTATTTTAACCTCAGTTCGAGATAAGCCGAAACCCTAATTTTACCCTAGCCAGTCAGTCCTATTCTTTCCTGAAAGTCATGGCACAATCTGCTTAACCGGAACTGACGTTATTTTAGCCAGATATCTCCTTTCTCTTCTGTCTTTTCGCCTTTTTTGCTCTCAAAGCTCTGGCAGCCAAAATTTTGTCATCGATTGACGTTGTTAATCGTGCGATTAACTCCCCATCCAACTTTAAAAACACCCTACACCCTACCTCCACGAAAAACTTTTTGCCGCAAACCCTAGTTAATAACTTAACTTCAGAGCATTTACAGGTACATCATCCCAAGATTCTACGGTTCTTAAAACTGCTACCCACCCCGCTTGTTTTTGTTCGTCCGTAAGACTGGTTAACCAACTTTGATGACAATCTTTTGCTGCTTGTTCATCTTGACAGGCAATACAAGCTTGTACTAAACCGCAGGGGTCAATCTGTTCATTTACCCAAATAATCATAGTTAATAGCCCTACTTAACTTTATTATTATAATCCATTGATCGCCCACAGAGAAACTTTTGATATTCATAACCTGTTACATAATTTGAGGATAACTCTGAGAGTTGACAGTCCGATAAATCTATTGAAGAATGGAAATTAATTAACCATAATTCAAAAAGGGGAGAAGATGGCAGATTAAAATTTGGCTTTTGTTCTGGGTTAACTAAGATAAACTGAGGGTTCTTATCGGGAAATCTTTGGTTAAATTCCCAAGCAATTCCCATCATTTCTCCCACCTGCACCAAACTCCTATAGCTAGTGGCAATTACTAACGGATAACGGCTATTATTTTCGATGGTGGTAACTAATTTATCCGGGCGATAATACTTACGATAGCCTAAATTAAAAGTAACACTTAGGGAACTAACTAAAGCCATGATAATTACAATAATTACTATTCTTTTCCGCTTCCTTTGCCAACAATTGTCTAATAAAATTGCCAGAATTAAAATTACCGAGGGAAAGTAAACAAAACTATATCTAGCTCCCCGGGTAATATCGATCGAGAGCAGATAGGTGATGACAAAGAAAATAGCAATTGAACTGAGAAAAAATGCCGAGAGAATGCCTAATTCTGGTTTATAGGAGTCTAGCCACGCTGTTTTTAATTGTGGGATAATCCAGAGAAAAAAACCGATCATTATTGCCCCAGAAATCAAGATAATTATTAAAGATTCTGATTCAACGGGGAGCAGGGAAAGCATGGTGATTAATGTTCCCAGCAATTGAAAAAAGGGGCTAATTACTGCTAAAAAACTATCATTGTCTCTCTGAATCCAACCAGTCATCTGATTGCCATAATCTTTGGGTACAAACGTGATCAACCAAATAACAATAAAGCTCAAGTTACCTAAAAAAACTAAACTTAAACGCCACCAATTAGTTATCCAAAAGTTTTTTTGTTTGATTTGATTGAATAAAATCAATAATAAAGTTATTGCTTCTGCTAGGATAGTTAAACTAAAAAAATAGTGGACTAATAACCCTAGACAGTTGACAATTAACCAGAAAAAAACCAAAGTATGGGATATTCTTTTATGGTGGATAATTTGGCCGCTTGCCCTAAGAAAACAGCCTAAAGATATGAGGACAAATACAACCGCTAAAGTATAATGGCGCGCTTCTTGGGAGATAAAAACCCCGTAGGGAGAAACCGCCATTAAAATCGCCGCTAGAAAAGCGATCGAGCCTGATTTAAAGACCAATTTACTGATAAAATAAATTAAAGGAATCGAAATAACTCCCCAAAATACTGCCAGCAATCGCATCCCTTCTAAAGATACATATTCTCCCCGATCAAAGAATAATTTATTCCAGAGATAGGCGAGAATAAAATATAAAGGTGGATGATTGTCCTCCTGAATAACTAATTTAATTACATCGCCAATAGTTGCCCGATCATTGCTCTGGAGAGGTGCGAATAAAGTGGCGAGGGAAATTATCTGATTTAACGGCACTATCTGGTAATTATTGCCAATACTAAAAACCATAGTGGCAAATTCATCCGTCCAGGGAGGTTTGCTAGTTAATTGTGTTAACCTAATAACCAGTCCCAAAATTATTACTAATCCTAACCAGCAAAAATCAGACCAAGCTAACCGCTCCTTGCTTCTTTGTTGTAGATCAGAAATGACTGTAGATAAATTCAATTTAATTGTTATCTCCGAAAGATTCGATTATTTTAACCGCTTCCGATGGTGAAATATCTTGACGGCAATTAGGATAATCATACTCCTCCCGGGCAATTAATGCCCCACTGAGACGATAAAAATATTCTCCCATTTTCATCCAGTCGGAATACAAATCGGGTTCGGGAAATTGTTGCCTTAATTCCGAGTCTTGGGGTGTACCATAATTGAGCCAGTATCCTTCTCCAAATAGTGGAGAATTGAGCGCTAGGGTTCCCTCTAATTCTAAACCATCATCGCCCCTGGCGTTTTCGATTCCTTCCACCAAAAAACAGCTATTCTCGGCATTTTCAAAGAGGACTGCGTATCCATTCCCCTCTTCTGCGAGGATTTTAATCTCGCTGGCCCGAAATCCGGGAGGGATATAGTTAGGTAAAATAATCTTAGCATCTAGCGATCGCAGTTGTTGCCGTTGACTGGCGCTCAAAGTTACCGTTTCTGCTCTCAGATATTGCCCCTTGTCAATAATAACAATAGATAATCCTAAAACTAAAGGCCAGAAAAATTTTATGGTCATAATCGCTGTTTCTAGGGTCATATTCTGGAGAATATGTCAGTTTTTAGGCAATTTACTGATTATTTAACCAGATTAATGACGAATATTGCCCTTTTCCTGTTCCCGATTCCCTATTTACCGATTCTAATCGACACAAAATCATAGCTTGTCTGTGGATTCCACTTTTTTCCACTTCTGTCACCCGGAATTATGGGACTGACATCACCCCAAACCCTCTAGTATTCTAAGGTTATCGACAGGAAAGAGAGGTAACAACCATGTTAGTCAGCCACCAAAATCCAACTTTTGTCCGTAACTACTTAATCGCAGTTATCTCCGTGGTGATGATGGGTGTGGGAGTTGCCGATCTCGTCAATAATCCCTCTCGAATCGCTCAACAAAACCGTCTTGATGGTTATGGTCGCTATGTTAGCGCTGGTTTGGTTAGTGGTGCGGTCAATAATATGCGTTAATTTGCCTCTGATTCTCAATCCTGTTTAAAAGGTGTGAGGAATTATGAATTATGAATTATGAATTATGAATTATGAACTGGGGAGAATAAATAAAAATAATCTCCTGACGACCGGCTCCTGACTCCTGAATCCTGACTCCTGACTCCTGATAACTAATAACTGATAACTGCTTAAACCCAAGAATGGAGAGCGCGTAATTGGGGCGTTTTTTTAGCTTGGTGGCTCTGCATTCTTTGTAAAACATCATCGAGAATTGTCACCGCTTCGCGGATATATTCCCCCTTATTAAGCATGACACATTCAGCCCTTTCGGCCATAGCGGCATCCGTAATCTCGGCCCGGGAAGGAATACTTTTCTTGACCAGATTTTCTAGGACTTGGGTGGCCCAAATTACCGGAATATGGGCCGCTTCGCATAACCAGAGAATTTCCTCTTGAATTTCTGCTAGTCTTTGATAGCCAATTTCTACGGCCAAATCACCCCGGGCAATCATCACCCCAAAAGGTTGTTTACCGGCGGCATGGATGATTAATTCGGGTAGATTTTTCACGGCTAAAGGTGTTTCTATTTTGGCCACGATTGCTTTTTGTCGCCAAGCATCCCCCAAACGACTTTGTAACTCTAGCTGTAGTGTCTCGATATCGCTGGCTTTTTGCACAAAAGAGTAACCGATAATATCGGCATTTTGGGCAATAAAATCCAAATCTTGTCGGTCTTTTGCGGTCAAAGGATCGATATTTAAGACGGTATCGGGGAAATTTAGGCCTTTATCTGCTTTGAGTTTTTCCCCTTTCTTCCTGGCGTGGGTAATTTTTAGTAAAAGACCTTCCGGCATTATGGCAATAACTTCAGCCCCAATATGACCATCATCAATCCAAACTTTCGCCCCGACGGGAATTTGGGGAATAATCTCCGGTTGGGAACAATTAGCCTGAAAATACTGAGGATGGGCGGTATGGGGCGGTTGGGTGGTTAAGAGGAGAAAATCCCCTTGATATAGTCTGGTTTGGGACTGGGGGGCTAAAATCTGTTCTAAACGGATTTTTGGGCCAGCTAAGTCCATATAAACCTTACAGGTATGTCCATTGACTAAATTTTCGGGATTTTTGACCGCCTCGCGCAGATTTTCGATCATTCCCTGCCACTCTTTGGGTCCATCATGGGCGCAATTAATGCGAATACAGTCCATCCCGCAACGCAGTAATTGTGCAATAAAATCGGGGTCGGTTGCCGCCTCCGTCGGCATTGTCACCATAATTCGCACCCGACGCCGGGGGGAAGGCAGACCGAAAACTTCGGCGCTATGGGAGGCTAAAAGTTGATCTCCTTGGAAAAATGCCTCTAAAGGGGGATGTTTGGGTAATAATGAGGCTTCTTGATGACAAACCGCCCCTAAAGTGGCAATTACCGCATCGAGAGTCGGTAAAACTTTCGATTCAATCCGGCCTAGGGAAGATAATCCCCAGGGCATTAAAGCTAATTGTAAATCCCGGATATCTTCTTGTCTCAGGGCGAGATAATAGGCTAAATTACGGGTGCTAGGTTGAAAATTCTCCTTTTCAATGAGGTTTTTCCACTGCTGCAATTTCTCCTCTCCTTCCACTGTCACAAAATGCCGTAACCTTTGCAGATGATGGAGGAGAGTTTGGGGATAGGATAATTGTTCTCGCTTGAGTTGTTCTGAGAGAGTTAAAGACATAAAATTGAGTAAAAAGTAAAAATCGTCAATTAAGTAGGGAGGCACAATTATTTGTAGGATGGGTTAGCGGTAGCGTAACCCATGCGGGCGTTGGGTTTCATGCTTCAACCCAACCTACGTTCATCTTATATTTAATTCCACCCACCTACTTACTAAGGCAATACTCGCCTAGAAAATGCTCACTTTCGCCGCTTATATTGCTTTTGGCTGGTTATGGGGTCAGTTCTCAGGTATAATCTCTCTGTTTCTATACTAAGCAAATATCCCGTCTCTAGAAGTTAATTTTTGCTACGATTTATGGCGGTTATCTTAACGGTGAGTTGGGAAGTTTTGGTTTTCGGTGGTCGGTGGTCGATACTAAAAAAGCTAGGTTTATCGGTGAAAAATTATCGATAAGCTTCCCTGTCTTATGCCTTTGATAAAATTTAAAATAATGGCGTACATTGGCTGAATAAATTATCTTTTTTAAGCTATATTAAAGGTGCATAGAGTTATTAGTAACTACAGTATTAAGTTTTATGAAGGGAGGGAATGCTCCAGAATCGCGACTATAATGATTGACACTCCCAATGGCCTCATCAATAGCTTGATATTGAGATGGTTTTCCTCTAAGCTTGTACTCTAAAATGAACATCTTGCCTATCGACCGAACGATCGCAAACTGTTATAACATACTAAAATTAGGTTGACAACTGTTCTTAGTGGTGATTCACTATTTCTATACTGGTCGGCTTTTCATCTCATCGGTAAAACCGAGGGTTCCTTCAAGCCGACATTTTAGGTAAACAGATCATTCCTGTGTCGGCGAGAGCGAGAAAATATGTCTGCCACTGAATACGAAGCAATTATCGGTTTAGAAACCCACTGTCAACTCAACACCAAAAGCAAGATATTTTGTCCCTGTCCCACCAACTTCGATAGTCCCCCCAATACTAACGTCTGTCCCATCTGTTTGGGTTATCCGGGGGTGTTACCCGTCCTTAACCAAGAAGTCCTGGCCAGTGCCGTTAAACTGGGATTAGCTATCGACGGTAAAATCACACCTCATAGCAAATTCGATCGCAAACAGTATTTTTATCCCGACCTGCCGAAAAATTATCAAATTTCCCAGTATGATCTCCCTATTGTCGAACAGGGTCAACTAGAAATCGAGATCGTCGATAAAAAAACTAAGGAAGTTAGCCGCAAAATTATTGGCATTACCCGTCTGCACATGGAAGAAGACGCGGGAAAACTGGTTCATGCCGGCAGCGAACGTCTCTCCGGTTCCACCCATTCCCTCGTGGATTTTAATCGTACAGGTGTACCATTATTAGAAATTGTCTCGGAACCGGATTTACGCACCGGGGCCGAAGCGGCGGAATATGCCCAAGAATTACGGCGTTTAGTGCGTTATCTCGGCATCAGTGACGGTAATATGCAGGAAGGTTCCCTGCGCTGCGATGTCAATATTTCCGTTCGTAAAAAAGGCACTAAAAAGTTCGGGACTAAGGTAGAAATTAAAAATATGAACTCCTTTAGTGCTATCCAAAAAGCCATAGAATACGAGATCGATCGACAAATTGAAGCGATTGAAAATGGCGAATTGATCGTACAGGAAACCCGTCTTTGGGAAGAAGCTAGTCAACGGACGATTAGTATGCGTAAAAAAGAAGGTTCTAGCGATTATCGCTATTTTCCCGAACCGGATTTACCCCCCCTAGAAGTCTCCCCCGAACAGTTAAAAGCTTGGGCGGAAGAATTACCGGAATTACCCGCTCGTAAACGTCGTCGTTATGAAGAAGAATTTGGTCTTTCCGCCTACGATGCCAGGGTTTTAACCGATGATCGCACCGTGGCCGAATATTTTGAAACTGCTGTAATTGCGGGGGCAAATGCGAAATTAGTCGCTAACTGGATCAGTCAAGATATCGCCGCTTATTTGAATAATAATAAGCTGACGATCACAGAAATTGCCCTGCAAGCGTCAGACTTAGCCGAATTAGTTAAACTGATTGAAACGGGAACAATTAGTGGCAAAATTGCTAAGGAAATTTTACCCGAACTTCTCAGTCAAGGCGGTTCACCAAAAGCGCTGGTGGAAAAGAAAGGATTAATACAAATTTCTGACAATTCTGCGATCGAAAAACTGATCGAGGAAATTATCGCCTCCCATCCAAGCGAGTTAGAAAAATTCCGGGCGGGTAAAACCAATCTTAAGGGATTTTTTGTCGGTCAAGTCATGAAAAAAAGCGGCGGTAAAGCCGATCCTAAATTAACTAGCCAAATCTTAGATCAAAAACTTTCTGGTTAGTTATATTCAGTGATCAGTAATCAGTAATCAGTGGGGAGCTTTTTTTCAGTGATCAGTAAACAGTAATCAGTGAACTTAAAACTCAAATCTGATAACTGGTAACTGATAACTGATAACTGGTAACTGATAACTGATAAGTAGCTGGTTATAATTAAATTGAAGATAGATTTTAGGTTCGATCCCCCCTGCCCCCCTTGATAAGGGGGGTGCCGGTAGGCGGGGGGATCCCCCCTTAATAAGAGGGGCATCTGATAACTTTTAACGCCTACTTACTTAACTGATAACTGATAACTGATAACTGAAAATGACCTCGCAATTAAAGCCTAATAGCCCAAAAATCCTCGCTGTTGTCAACGGTAAAGGTGGTGTGGGTAAAACCACCACTGCGGTCAATTTAGCGGCAATTTGGGGGCAGAATCAGCGTGTTTTGCTGGTGGATGCGGATCCGCAGGGTTCCTCCACTTGGTGGGTAGAAAGAAATCAAGCGGGTATGGTATTTGATTTAGCCAAGCAAATTAATACCGAGAAATTAGGAGAATTGCGTCAAATTATCGAGTACGATCTGATCGTGATTGACACACCACCAGCTTTGCGTTCCGAATTACTTACCGCAGTAATAGCAGAATCAGATTATTTAATTTTACCGACTCCTCCCGCACCGATGGATTTAATGGCTTTAATTGACACGGTACGCACGGCAGTTAAACCCCTAGGAATTTCCTATCGGGTTTTGTTAACGAAAGTGGATTCCCGTAGTCTTAAGGAAACTTTGGAAGCACAAAATACTTTATTAGAATTAGGTATTCCTGCCTGTCATGCTTTTGTCAGAAATTATAAGGCCCACGAAAAAGCCGTTTTAGACGGGGTAGCTATTACCAATTGGCGCGGTAAAAATGCCCAAGAAGCCAGCGCCGATTATCGTCGTGTGGCCGAAGAATTAGAACGGGATTGGTAGATTTATCGACAGGTTTTCTAAGCACAATATTTTTGCAGTAAAGAAATCACTAAATCTAGACCATCGGGCTGAACTTGAACAGTATAGGCTTCGGCTTCAATTTGTCTGCTAAAACCCTGATAATTCATAAAAAATCTTCTGGTCATTGCCGGTGGTTCTATGGCTAAATTAAGAGCTTTAACTGTTTTGCCTCCATGACAAAGTTGAGCGGCATGGACAGCTTCATGAATTAATGTTGGTCGGGCAATACCTAAGTCAAAAACCAGGGGATGAATCCAAATAATTCTAGTTTTACTATCAAATAAACCGTAGGCTCCTCGCACTGGTGGCGGGGCAATTTTGACGATGAAATTGTGTTTTTCTAAAGCTTTCTGCAGCTGGAGAAAATCATGATCTGCCGCCGATAAATTTTCTCCTGCAGCTAATTGCATCCCTAGAAAAACAGCAGCGATTGTGTAATAAATGCCCATCAGGTGATAGTTCATATTAAAAAAATAAGTAGTCGTGCAAAATTAATTTCCTAGTCGAGACAGGAGACTCCGAGACAGGAGACGGGAGACGGGAGACGGGATACAGCTATTAGGGATCGGATTTGAGTTTTCAGTTCTCTGTTTGCTCACATCAGCAGAAGTCTGACGGAGTAGTGGCTTAGATGTGTAATTAATTGTGCTTAGATACTTAGGGCTTGCTGAAAAAGCCTGAAATGCCGATAGGAAAAAGGTTTCGACTCAATAACTGAACTTCCCCCGTATAAACATACTAGCTATGGCTAAAAGTCTTACAGAGCCTGAGTTAAAGCAATATAATACTAATGGACTACTGGACACAAAATCCTGAAGTCCTTACGC
>NZ_JADBTF010000393.1:0-18347 GCF_020246295.1 Microcystis sp. M090S1
ATGCGTTTAACCGCTATGGGATAGAGAGGTGCGTAGTTCACCCAAGGAGAATCAATCTCTCGAAGTAAAAGTGAAGGGAATTTCTGAAATGGAATTCAGTCTGTCTATATTTGACTATACTTTTACTAACTATATTTAATTGTGGTGTCTGGAGTAAGTCTCATGCTAAAGTATCTGCCTGTTAAATTACTGCGTTTTTTAGCGATTAGCTGTCTTGTCACGTTAATTTCTCTAGGATTTGACCGTTTACACCCCGTTAAAGCTAATCCCACCCTCATAGCTCAAAATGCTTGGGCCGGGGCCTCCTTCCCCGTGGAAAACTTTCAAACCTATACCTCTGGTTTCGGTTATCGTTCCTCTCCCATGGATGGCAGTCAACAATTTCATGCCGGGTTAGATCTGGCCGCACCCTTGGGCAGTTATATTCGCAATTGGTGGACCGGCAGAATCGTCGAATTATCCGATCATACAGGCTGTGGCACCATGATTAAGATGCAATCCGGTCAATGGACACATATTTATTGTCATCTCATGGGTTCGGTTCAATCCGACAGCCGCGGTACTTTTTTGATTGACAGGTCAGGAGGAATCGTCCTTACTCTCGGTCAGGATATACCGGCAGGGGCGCGCATGGCTAGAGTGGGAATGAGCGGACGCACCACCGGACCACACCTGCACTGGGGACTGATGTACGGCAATCAATACGTTGACCCCGCTTTGGTTTTAAATGCTATGTACGGTTCTAATCCTTCGGGTAATAGTTAAGAGAATCTGCGATCGCATTCTGTTCAGAAAAAACATAGCTGCCCAGATTTAGTGAATAACGAGGGACACTGCTAAAATTAAGCTGATCGATTCAGGTATATCCAGATAAAATGCGAATATTAACCCTTGTACCGGGAGGAATTAGCAATCAACTGCTGTTTTTTCCCACTCTAGAAACCCTCCAGCAAACTTACCCCCAAAGCAGCATTGATGTTTTAGTCGAACCTAGGGCAAAGGCTGCCTATCGTCTCTGTCCCCAGGTTAGGGAAGTGCTTTTATTTGACTATCGAGATCAGTACGGATTAGCGGATTATTTAAATATTTTGGGAGTAATTCGAGACCGGGAGTACGAAATCGCCATTAGTCTCACCAATCGTCCTGCTATCAACCTTTTACTCTGGTTAAATGGTGTTCCTAACCGTATAGGCTATGAAAATAATGGCAGCTGGTTCTTATCGCAACAAGTACCCCGGCCAACGGAAGGCTATCTAGCGGATAATTATCACGCACTGGTCAAAGGGTTAAAGATTGCTCCACCCTGTCCACCTTTAAAAGTAACCTTGAATCGCGATGATATCGATTGGGCCGAAATGGAGCAGCAACGCCTCGATATCAAGGATAGCGGCTATATTCTCCTCTACGCCGGCGGTAGCGATCTCAGCATCAGCCAAGGACTAGAAACGGTTTATCCCCTAGAGAGTTGGCTGGAAATTATCCAAGGTATTCGCCATCAACAACCGGATTTGCCAATTGTAGCGATCGAGGGAGATCCGGATGAAGCTTGGGTTTTAGCGCTCAAAGCCATGGATAATAACTTAAAAGTGTCCAGAACGGCCGATATCGGTAAAATGGCGGCCATGATCGCCGGTGCTAATTTATTGTTAGCTACCGAAAGTGTCCCTTTACAGTTAGCCGTGGCCGTGGGAACCTATACCCTCTCTCTGCTGGTTCCTTCGTTGCCTAAGAGAGTTTTACCGAGCGGGGGAGAGCTTCATCGATATATTGAAGCTAATACGGGAAAAGTCGCCGATATTACTCCCGAAACTGTCCTGAAAAAGATTTGGGGCCGGTAAAGAATCGGGTTTCGATCGCTTTTCTCTTGGCTCGAAACCCGAAAAAAATCAGCATCAAGGCTCAATTTTGCGATTGAGATAACTGACTTTTCAACGATTCTAGGGAGGCCCAACGACCATCGATGGCAGTATTTTCCGGAAGAAAAAAATCGGGTGGTTGACAATTGGCTCCGCAGAGTTGACGGGGGGGCAAAGTTAGACACAACTGCTCGTATAACCACATTTGCGGGTCAAAATCCCCGTTAGGATCGAGAGTTTCCGAGAGGTCTTCGTAGGCTATTTCTCGCTCTAGAGGATAGGAGTGATCGTAGTCTTTATTTTTGTCTAGCCAGATTAATTCGGAAGTGTTTAATTGCAGACGATGATTATATTGTTGTAAACAGCGATCGCAGGTTAAGGTGACGATGGTTTCTGCTTTCACCGATACTTCCAAAAAATTGCCCCCATGTCTAACCAGCAAGGTCCCCCGCACTGGTGTCAAGGTTTCTAGACCGGGGATAAAATTATCGATGATGATCACTCTTTGTCGATCAGGAGATTTGAGGAGGTGGGGGATAAAAATAGTTTCCATAGATAACTCCTGTATCATTTATCGGTTATCGGGTGTCAACTGCGTTAGCGAGTAACGCCACCATAATTGCTCGGTGACAATCTTTACTTATATCAGCTTATCGCAGACTGACCTCTAGAGACATAGACCAGTCCTAGACTGTGGGGTGTGGGGTGTGGGGTGTATTTTCAGTGAACAGTGAACAGTAAACAGTAATCAGTGAACTGAAAACTCACATCTGATAACTGATAACTGATAACTGATAACTGCATTTGACAGGCTGTCTGTTGATCGAGCGAGAAAGTTTCCTCAGAATTGGGAGTATATGCACAAAGATACTCCTATGTCAACGGTTTTGAAAAATTTTCTTCCTCGCCTCGGTGGATTGGTTATTGTTGCACTGCTCTGCTCGCTTGTGCTGGGGGGATGGCCTCGGCAGGGAAAAGCGGCTCAATCAGTACATTTATCCTACTGGTTGCGATCGGGAATTGAACAACTAGAGGCAGGTAATTATCAGCAAGCTTTGCAGGATTTCAATCAGTCGATCGAACGGGAAAATAACTTGGCCCTAGCCTACAGTAATCGCTGTTTAACTGAGATTTATTTGCAGGATTATCTCCACGCTTGGCAGGACTGCACCCGCTCTTTACAACAGCAATCCGATAATTATCTAGCCTATTTCCATCGGGGTTTAGCTTTTTATCGTTTGGGAGATTATCCACAGGCGCTGACCGATTATAACCAGACTATCCGGTTAAAACCCACCTATTATCAAGCCTACTATAATCGGGGGTTAGTTCAGGCAGCCATGAAAAATTATCCCCTTGCCCTAGCTGATTTTAATCAATCCTTGCGTCAAATTACTAACTGGCAACCCGACACTTTAGCCACTATTTATAATGATCGAGGTTTATCTCATTTAGCCCTCCACAATTTTACCTCAGCTAAGGCGGATTTTAATCAAGCTCTCCGGTTAAATAAAAATAACGCCTCAGCCTACTATAATCTAGCTTGTACCGCTCACCAATTAGGTGAATACGAACGCTCGATCGCCGATTTAAATCGGGCGATTGCCATCGATCCTTTTTATGCCGATGCTTATATTAGAAGGGGATTACTGCGGCATCAATTGGGTTATTATCAATCAGCTTTAGCGGATTTAAATCAAGGAGCCAATCACCTCTATCAACAGGGATTGCACCACAATTATCAGCAAATCCTCGCCCTCATCGAGCAGATTCACCAACAGTTACTTTCCTTACCATCTCCCATTGTTTAAAAGAGCGGTCAATATTAGACCTCTTGCATAATTAATTTTTCAGGGTTCAAAAACGGCAAAAATAAGGATTAAATGGCATAAAATCTGTAAATAGACCATTTAATTGATTAATGCTTATTTTTAATTCTCCTGACTACTGACTACTGGCTACTGACTCCTAATCCTAACAACGATTTTTGATTTCTACAAGAGGTCTATTATAAAGGAAAGCGCTTCATGGCTGTGACGGCGAGACGGGCATTATCTTTAAGGACTTGGGAAACTCGGGGAATTTGGGGAATTTGCCAGAGAACATCGACGGTGCGCCGTAATAATCGCACTAGATCTCCCTCATCGAGGCTAGTATTTTCGCACAATTCCGGCCAGGATGTCCCCTGGGCCCAACGGGAGGCAATCCCCATCAGTTGGGTTTCTAACCAGACGGGAATAGTGATATCGTAGCGAGATTGAGCTTGATAGAGTAAACGGCGAACTTCTCGCAGACCGGGGGAATTTCCCTCTCCTTGCCGCAAAATATCGATAACTTCTGGCACAGGCGGGTAATTGCACCAAGTATCGGGGCGAGGGGGTTCGGTAATCATGGCGCTGATGGCGGCGGCTAGTTGGCTAGGAGTCAATCTGTCCAAATCTCCAGACATCATCGCTAATCCTAACCAGAGTTCATTTTCCCCGCGAATAGTGGCCGACGCTTCTCCGAGGGGAGTGGGCAAATAACCCTCTAATGCTTGGAATTCTCGCAAAATCTCGATTAGATTCAGAAATTCTTCCCAGTAGTAGGATTTACGGGATTGTTGTTTTTGGTATTTAATCTGGGTCTTGTGTAACTTATCGCGAGCAATCTCTCGATCGTAGTATAATTTCATCAATCGCCCCGGATTTTTGCGTTTTTGCAGGGGATGAGCGGCAATTTGACTATTGACAATTTCAATTCTTTGTGCCTGTGTTTCCAGTTCCACCACCGGTGGGATGCCCTGCACTTGTTGGGGGATGAAATCGGCGATCACCTGAGTATTTTCCTCACCCTTGCGCCACCCCCCTAGGGAAACAGCTGCTAGGGAAGGGGGTATCAGTTCGCCTAATTCCGCGGGAGCGAGAAAACCTCGATCGATCTCGCTAATATCGGCATAGGCGGCTAAATACCAGCGATTATCACTGCCTAAACAAACAAGAGTTCGTACTTGACCAGCGCCGTGCAGGGTATTGACAAAGATAGCGGGGACGGGGACGGGGACCTTAATATGTTTGCCCTTGAGATGGAGGATGGTTCCGACGGGAATATTCGGCAATTTTAGATGTATTTCCTGTCTTTTCTGTGCCTCTGACTGACTAGCGAGGATTTTATACAGTCTTTCTTCCTCCCGCAGTCTTTCCCGTAGCTTTTCGTAACTGAAGACCTGCTCCCGCTCGATACCGGCTAACTCCATATCCAACTTAGCTAATTCGGTGGTTAAGGCGGTAATCTGTTGTCGTTCGGGGCTTAACTTCAAACGAGCGAGATATTCGGCGAAACTGCGCTCTAAGAGGTCTTTGGCCTCCTCTAGACTGTGTTTTTGCAGGAGATTTAAGACCATGCCGTAACTGGGCGCAAAACAGCTTTGCAGGGGTTCCGGTTGGGCGGTGGCCAGAAAAGCCGCTTCTTTTGTCCCTTCAAAGGGCGTTTGTACTGTCACCACATGGCCCACCGCGTCCATTCCCCGGCGACCCGCCCGGCCGGCAATCTGGACAAATTCCGAGGGAGTCAGCATACTATGGCCATCATCGGTGCGTTTGGAGAGGGCCGAGATAACGGTGGTGCGGGCGGGCATATTAATCCCGGCCGAGAGGGTAGCGGTGGCAAAAACCACCTTAATTAAACCGGCTTCAAAGAGTTGTTCGACTAATTCTTTCCAGAGGGGTAAAATCCCGGCATGGTGAACACCACAGCCCCGGGTGAGGGGTTCCACTTGGTCGGCGCGCACCAATTGGGAAGCACTGGCCAGGAATTCAAATAGTTGATTTTTCGTCTCGGGGTCGGCGGTTAAGAGGCTGAGGAGTTGCTCGTCAGACTGGGGGTTATTAGCGAAAAAAGCCAGTAATTTTGGGTGTAGGGGCGGATTTTCGACGGCAAAGAAGGAAAGGGTCAGTTCTTGCAGATTGGGATTATCTTCCAGGAAGAAAATGAGTAAACGGTAGTAAATGGCTCTAGCTTCTTCTGGATTAACGAGATTGAGGTTTTTTAGCTCTCGAATCGCCTGATCGCAACCTTTGCGGCTGAAAATGACGTAAATGGCCGGGAGCATATCCTTGTCCCGCAGAGTGGTGACAATGGAGGCGATGGTGGGACAATCTTCTCGTTTTAAGCGTCGGGGTTTGCCGTGGCCGACTTTTGAGCGTAGTTTCGGGTTAACTTTGCTCTGTTTTGGGTCGAGCAGCGGGAATAATCCCTCTTTATTGGCGAAATAAAAGCGCAGGGGGACGGGGCGAAAATCGGAGTTAATGAGATCGCAGCTGGAGGTCTGCTTATTGTCGCCGGGTTGGGGCAGTTGCCGCACCCAGTTAATCCAGTCGGTGAGTTCCCCCGGGTTGCCAATGGTGGCGGAGAGGGCGACTAATTGGATACTAGGGGGACAGTAGATAATTGATTCTTCCCAAACGGTGCCGCGACCTCGATCGCTGATATAGTGACATTCATCGAGAACCAGGGTTTCCACGTTTTCTAGGGAAGTGCCTACCTGACCGATCGGGGTTTTGTACAGCATATTGCGAAAAATTTCTGTAGTCATGACTACAATTAATGCTGAAGGATTGATCACCACATCGCCGGTAATCAATCCCACTTCGGCAAAGAGCAGCGGGGAATCCTCATCGCCATCGGTGGGGGTGCGACCGAATTTTTCTTGAAAATCCCGGAATTTTTGGTTAGAAAGAGCTTTCAGGGGAGTGGTGTAAAAAACCCGTTTGCCCCTTTCTAGGGCGCGATAGATAGCGTATTCTCCGATTAAAGTTTTGCCGGAACCCGTGGGAGCGCAGACGACCACTGATTTACCGGCAGCGAGAGCGGCGATCGCCGAGTGCTGGAAGTCGTCGAGTTTAAAGGGAAAAATGGTTTTGAGATCCAAAGAAGTAGGGTTAAGGGACTCTTTCACGTCAAGTCTAAGAGGAGAAATTTTTTTAATTGTGGCTATTCTGGCTGGCTTTTTTGATTCTAGTCGAAAAAAGCGGACTTCTAGAAACTAGGGACAAGCTTAACCTTTGGGGGTGATGCCCAATCCCATCATACTTCATTTTTATCAGAAATGCTGTAAGCTAAGAGGTATTTAAACCGCTTATTCTTAGATTAGCCGAATCTCTCCCAATCTCTTTACTGTTGACTCTTGCCTCTTGCCTCGTCTCAACAAGCAATTTAAATTACGAACAGCTTATCACTAATAATTGTATCTCTATTTTCTCCTTAACTTGATTACTTATACTTACTGATGATGATTAATTTTTCTGCTGAAGACTGTCTAGTTTTAGTTGTTGATGATGTGGGCAAAAATCTCCAATTAGCTGTGGAGATTCTTGATTCTGCTGGTTATGCCACCAGTTTTGCTAGTAGTGTTAAACAGGCAATAGAACGAGTAAAAACTGCTAATCCTGACCTAATTCTTCTTGACTTAATGATGCCAGATATGGGGGGAATAGAACTTTGTCGAAGACTAAAAACTGACAATTTATACGCTCATATACCAATTATCTTTGTGACAGATAGTAAGGAAAAAGAAGATATTCTCAATGCTTTTAATTCTGGGGCTGTTGACTATGTAAATAAACCATTTCATAGTTGGGAACTGTTAGCCAGAGTTAAAATTCATCTAGAACTAAAAAAGACTCAAGAAGAACTTAAAAATATCAATTCTCAACTAGAAAAGCTAGTCAGAACTGATAGCCTAACTGGGGTAAATAATCGTCGAGAGATTCTCTACTTAGGTGAGAAAGAATTTCAACGATGTCGTCGTTATCATCGTTATTTTTCGGTTCTATTCATCGATATCGACCATTTTAAACATATTAACGATACCTTTGGTCATATCCTAGGAAACAAAACTTTAATTACTGTCGCTGGGGCAATTAAAACCTGTCTGCGTCAAGTGGATAGTTTTGGGCGCTTTGGGGGCGAGGAATTTGTCGCTATTCTCCCAGAAACTAATCTTGAAGATGCTGCTACCACAGCCCAGCGCATTTGTCAAGTAATTAACAAGTTAAATATTGAACTTGCTCAACAAAAAGTGCCAGTTACTGCTAGTATCGGTGTGGCAACATTTAGCCCTCAAGATAATAATCTAGAAGAGGTGATCGAGCGGGCTGATCATGCCATGTTAGCCGCTAAAAATCAAGGCAGAAATCGGGTTATTGTAGGTAAAACAGTATGAAAAATTTGTTATTTATTCTTGGTTTTTTGCTCTTAGGTGTAGCCCCAAGTTTTAGCGCCGATCTCGATAGGATTATACGCCGGGGAAAATTAATTGTCGCTGTCAAAAATAATCTCCCTCCCCTCGCTTTCCTTGATTCTCAGGGCAATCTGCAAGGATTGGAAATCGACATCGCTAAACGTCTAGCTGAAGAAATTCTCGGTTCTGACAGTGCTATTATTCTCAAACCCGTTAGTAATCAAGAGCGTTTACAGGTGGTTATTGATGATCGGGTGGATTTGGCGATCGCTCGTGTGGCGATTACTCCCGCACGTCAGCGCTTAGTGGATTTTAGCCCCTTTTATTACCTCGATAGCAGCGGTTTTGTGACGAAAAACTTGCTATTTCAGCGTTTAGAAGACCTAGCTAACTCTAGAATCGCCGTACTCAACGGCTCGACGACAATCGCCCTTGTGCGTTCCCATTTACCTAACGCTACCCTGCGCGGGGTTGCTTCCTATCAAGAAGCTTTAAATTTACTGGAAACGGGGGAAATAGACGCTTTTGCGGCTGATAATAGCCTTTTAACCGGTTGGGTGCAGCAATTCCCCAATTATCGTCAATTACCGATCCAGTTGGGGGCGATCGCTCTAGGAGTCGTTCTCCCTAAAGGTTTACAGTACCAAAGTCTCCGAGAACGCGTCAATCAAGCGATCGAGCGGCTAGAATCCACCGGCTGGTTAGTAGAACGGGTGAACTATTGGGGCTTACCCCTGAGAATTCGGGAAATGGGGAGATAGGGTGATGGGGTGTGGGGAGTGGGGTGTGGGGTGTGGGGAGTGGGGTGTGGGGAGTGGGGTGTGGGGAGAAAAAAGCTGATAACTGACAACTGATAACTGACAACTGATAACTGACTAAATCCTGCTATAATCTGATTGAATAAGTATAAAAATATTAATTGCTCGATCGCTAATTATGGAAGATACCCTGCCGCTTATTTACGTTTCTGGATTGCTAATTTTCGTGATTGGTTTAGGAATTTTTGTCATCGTGCAAATCTTTAAAACCCGTCGAGTGGAAGGAACCTTTAACAAGCTACAAAAGAAATTGCAAAAAGAAAAAGGTACAGCTAAAGATTACTATGAATTAGGGAGTCTTTATCTCGATAAAAAACTCTATGTTCAAGCATTGAGTTTACTACAAAAGGCTTTAAAAATCTCTGAGGAAGAAAGCATCGAACCAGAAAATCAAGCTCTAATCTACAATGCGCTCGGTTTTTCCTATTTTGCCCAAGAACAATTAGAATTAGCGATTCGTAACTACAAAGAAGCAATTAAACTTTATCCCGAATACTCGATCGCTCTCAATAATCTTGGCAATGTTTACGAAAAGAAACAAATGGCGAAAAAAGCTCTCGAAACCTACGAAGAAACTCTCAAATTTGATCCTAATAATACCGTAGCGAAAAAGCGAGCCGAATCCCTGCGTAAACGCTTCGCTGAATCGAAATAGTTTTGACTACTATCAAATTCTTTTTAGAGATCGAAGAATCTTCGATCTCTTTCTTTATTTCAAGCCATAAAACAAGACAATTAAACTAGGGGTTAAAATCGTCAAAATTAAATTTAGGGGCGCACCCAAACGGGTAAAATCGAGGAATTTATAGCCGCCTGGTGCATAAACCATGGTGTTAGTTTGATAGCCAATTGGTGTGAGATAACTATTAGAAGCAGCAAAGGTGACAGCATACATAAAAGCCAAAGGATTTAAACCCAAAGTTTTCGCCACTTCCACGGCGACGGGAATCATTAAAACCACGGCGGCGTTATTAGAGAGGATTTCGGTTAAAACTGAAGTAATTAGATAGAAGAAAACTAAGATCCAAAACCCCGAAAGATTGCCGCCGATAGCCACTAAATTATCTGCCAACCATTTAGTCGTTCCCGAGTTATCCATGGCAGTACCCAGGGGAATTAAACCCGCTAATAAAAAGATAATATCCCAACGAATGGAACCATAGACTTCCCCCGGTTTTAGACAGCCAGTAATTACCATTAAAACCACCCCAACTAAACTGGTGACGAGAATCGGTTGAATATCAAAAGCGGCAATAATAATCACCAACAAAGTAATCATTAAAGCAATAATGCCCTTATCCTGTCGCAATGATTCAATTTCTTTCTCTTCTAAGACTAATAATTCTCGCGTGGTTTGTAAACCAATAAAACTCTGTTTGGGTCCCTGAACTAAAAGCAAATCGCCAAACTTTAAAGGAATTTTCCCTAATCTTCCTTGCAGTAATTCTGAACCACGCCGAATCGCTAAAACCGTTGCGTTATAACGCTGACGGAATTTCAAATCTTTTAAAGTTGTCCCAATTAAACGGGAATTAGAGAGAAGCAAAACCTCGGCTAATTTTTCCTCACCTGTAGTAATTGTCGATTCAATATCTCCTTTCTGAAATTTGACATCGGCAAATATTTCTAAGCCTCGTTCATCTTTAATTTTTAATAGTTCTTCCCGACTACTGTGAACGATTAAAATATCGCCAGCATTGAGAACTTTATCAGCTAAAGGTTGGGATAAATGTACCTTATTTCTGATTAATTCCAACACATCAAAATTAAACTTTCTTTGTAGTCCACTTTGGGATAAAGTTTGACCGATAAGATTAGAACGAGGGGTAATAATTACCTCACTCAGATATACTTTAGAACCATAATCATCGTCCAAAAATTCCCCGGTGGAAGATTTGCGATCGGGTAGTAATTTCGGAGCAAAAATTGTTAAATAAAGCAAACCTGCCAAAAAAGTGACTAATCCTAAAGCAGTGAATTGAAATAAGCTAAATTCCCCATAACCCAGCTTGGCAGAAATACCACTAGCGAGAATGTTAGTAGAAGTCCCCACCACGGTAATCATCCCCGCTAAAACCGTCGCGTAGGAAAGGGGAATTAATAACTTAGAAGGAGAAATTTTTTGTTTTTTACACCAATCTTCGACGATGGGTAAAAAGATCGCCACCACTGCCGTGTTATTAATAAAAGCACTAATTGGCCCCACTAATGCTCCTAAGACAAATACCTGTTGGTGGGGATTTTTGCCCCCCCAAACCAGCAAGCGATCGCGAATTACTTGAATCACTCCCGTGCGGGTAATTCCAGCACTAAGCACAAACATCGCCATCACCGTCACCGTGGCAGAATTACTAAATCCCGCGATACCTTCTTCGGGAGTAACTAAACCCAAAAGAATGAGGACAATAGCCACGCATAAAGCGGTTAAATCTACCGGTAGCCATTCTGCCACGAAAGCGACTAAAGCAACGACTAAAACCGTTAAAGTCAGAATAATTGGTGTTGGCATTGATTTATTTTTTCGTCATGAACCAGCGAATAAATAACTTCTCCAACTCAATCCAAACAAACATTAAGGCACTAAATCCAAAACAGATTAATAATTCTGTGCCACTAATCCATTGAGTACCGAAGAAGCTTTGTAGAGGAGGAGCATAAATTAACAACAATTGTAGGATCGTTGTCAAGCCCACGGCGGCGATAATGTAAGGATTAGAGAAGGGATTCATTTGCACAGCTAACTGGGTATGGGAACGCACCGCCAAAGCATGACCCATTTGTGCTAAACAGAGGGTAGTAAATACCATGGTTTTCCAACGTCCGGGATCTCCGATTTCGGGAGTTGCTTGAGTATATCGGTAAGCCCAGTACATCATAATAATGGTGAGAATGGCAAAGACGATGCCGATGCGAATCATATACCAACCCAAACCGCGGGCGAAAATGCTTTCCCGGGGGCTAAAAGGTGGACGTTTCATCACATTAGGTTCGGCGGGTTCCATTGCCAGAGCAAGAGCCGGTAAACCGTCGGTGACAAGGTTCATCCAGAGGATTTGCAAGGGAGAAAGGGGTACACCGCCTAAATTGAGCAGAGGAGCCGCTGCAATCGTTAAAACCTCGCCAATATTACTGCCGAGAATGTATTTAATAAAGCGCCGAATGTTACTGTAAACCACGCGCCCTTCTTCGGTGGCGGCGACGATGGTGGCAAAATTATCATCTAGCAAAATCATATCACTGGCTTCTTTGCTGACATCGGTTCCAGTAATGCCCATGGCGATACCGATATCCGCTTGTTTTAGTGCCGGAGCATCGTTCACCCCGTCCCCCGTCATGGCGACGAATTTGCCCCGTTTTTGCAAAGCTTGGACGATTCTCAGCTTATGTTCGGGAGAAACGCGAGCATAGACGCTAACACCATCTACCTCTCCCTCTAGGTCATTCTGAGACATTTTTTCTAATTCTTTACCCGTGATTACTCGCTCCCCGGGGGCAGCAATGCCTAATTCAATGGCGATCGCCTTGGCCGTTAATTGGTGATCTCCGGTAATCATAATCGGACGAATTCCCGCTTGACGACAGAGGGCAACCGCTTCTTTAACTTCTTTGCGGGGTGCATCGAGCATTCCCACCAATCCCAACCAAACCAGGGATTGTTCCTCACTATCTTCTCTTTCCGCTTCCGGCACTTCTGTCATCGGTTTATAGGAAAAACCTAAAACTCGTAGGCCATTACCCGCCATTTCGTCATTTTGTGCCAAAATACGGCTTCTTTGTTCTGGTGTTAAGGGTTGACTTTCCGCCCCAACTTGGATCAGAGAACAACGTTCGAGAATTAATTCCGGTGATCCTTTGGTAAACATTAAATAGGCAGAATCCCCCAAACCTAACTGGGCATTCTCACAGATTACTGACATTCTCTTTCTTTCGGAAGAAAAGGGAAATTCGCCTAAACGAGGGCTTTTTGGTTCCAATGCTTCCCGATATAGTCCTCCTTTACCCGCTAACGTCAGTAAAGCTCCTTCGGTGGGATCGCCTAAAATTGACCATTCTTGCGCTTTATTTTGCAAAAGTGCATCATTACACAGCACACAAGCCGTTAAAATTGCCTGTAGTTCGGGATCACTTTCACTAGCACCACTAAACTCACCGATGGGCGCGTAACCTTCCCCCGTGACAGTAATTGTCTGCCCGGAAGTATTAACTTTCTGCACCACCATTTTATTTTGAGTTAAAGTTCCGGTTTTATCGGAGCAAATCGTCGTTACCGAGCCTAAAGTTTCCACTGCCGGCAATTTACGAATTAAAGCTTGTCTTCTCACCATTCTTTGGGTTCCAATTGCCAATGTCACCGTTACCACTGCCGGTAAACCTTCGGGAACAACGGCCACAGCCATACTGAGGGAAGTTTCGAGGAATGATTCAAAAAACCGCCAACCAAAGCGAATTACACCCCCAAGCACGACTACAGCCACTAAAGCTAGGGAACTACTCACTAAAACGTTACCTAACTGCGACATTCGCTGCTGTAGGGGAGTTGGTTCACTTTCTACTCCTTGCAACATGGCGGCGATTTTACCGATTTCCGTATCCATTCCCGTCTTGGTAATCGCCACTTTCCCGCGCCCCTGTACTACTTCCGTACCCTGATAGACGAGGTTAATGCGATCGCCTAAAGAGGCATCTTCTGGTAAAACCTTCTGTGCTTGTTTATTCACCGATTCCGCTTCCCCCGTGAGGGCAGCTTCGCGGATTTGCAGGTTTTGTGCTTCTAATAATCTGCCATCGGCGGCAATTTGTACCCCCGCTTCCAGTAACATGATATCCCCGGGGACAAGTTCCTTGGCCGCCACTTCAAAGGTGCTACCATTACGAATAACCCGGACTTTCGGCGAGGATAACTGCTTAAGGGCCGCTAATGCCTTTTCTGCCCGACTTTCCTGTAAATATCCTAAAATACCGTTTAAAATAACAATTGTAAAAATAGCGATCGCGTCTTTGGGAAATTCCCCTTTTTTCAGGTCCAAAACTGCCGAAACCACCGCCACGGCGATCAGCATCACTAACATAATGTTAGTAAACTGTTCCCATAAAATCATTAACGGGCTACGTCCCCCCGTTTCTTTTAGTTCATTTAACCCGTAAATATCTTTTCTTTTAACAATTTCCGCCTCGATTAAGCCGGTTTCCCCATTGGTTCTCAGTATTTCTAGGGTTTGTTCCCCAGTTAAATTATGCCAAGCACGATTATTCTCTATTTCCGAGACTTGAGGTGACGTAGTGGGAAAAGTCATAGCGATCGATTTAAGAGGGTGTACGCGTGAACTAAAAAGGTAAGCGAATTAAGCTAATTACATATCACAATATCAGTTATCAGGGAGCATTGGGGAGAGGGTAGTGGGGTGTAGGGAAATGGGGAGAGGGAAGTGGGGTAGTGGGGTAGTGGGGTAGTGGGGAGACCACTTCGTGCGCGTTGCGGGGGGGAGTGGGGAGATGGGGAAGCTATCTCATCACCCTATCACCCCAAAACCCTATAACCCTATAACCCCATAACCCTATCACCTGTCTCCTGCCTCCTGCCCCCTGACTTCTCGATAAGCTGAAAAAAATGTAACGAAATGTGAAGTATAATAGCGAATGTGATAAAGACAAGACATTAGAGAGTAGATAGGAAACGATGCGAGTTGCGATCGCTGGTGCGGGACTAGCCGGATTATCTTGTGCGAAATACCTTGTCGATGCGGGACATACGCCCATCGTACTGGAACGTCGCAATGTATTAGGGGGAAAAATTGCCGCTTGGAAAGATGCCGATGGGGACTGGTACGAAACCGGTTTACATATCTTCTTTGGCGCTTATCCCAATATGCTGCAATTATTCCAAGAATTAGGCATAGAAGATCGTTTACAGTGGAAAGAACACTCGATGATCTTCAATCAGCCAGAAAAACCTGGGACCTATTCGCGGTTTGACTTCCCTGATATTCCCGCCCCAATTAACGGTATTGTTGCCATTCTTCGCAATAATGATATGTTAACTTGGGAGGAAAAAATTAAATTTGGACTCGGTTTAATTCCTGCCATTGTTAAAGGCCAAAGTTACGTCGAGGAGATGGATAAATATTCTTGGTCGGAATGGTTAGAGAAACAAAACATCCCCCCTAGGGTAGAAAAAGAAGTGTTTATCGCTATGTCGAAAGCCCTAAACTTTATCGATCCTAACGAGATTTCCGCCACGATTCTACTAACAGCCCTCAACCGCTTTTTACAGGAGAAAAACGGCTCAAAAATGGCTTTTCTCGACGGTTCACCTCCGGAAAGACTCTGCCAACCTTTAGTCGATTACATCACCGCTAGAGGTGGCGAAGTGCGCTTAACTGCCCCTTTAAAAGAGATTATCTTAAATGAAGATGGCACAGTTAAAGCCTTCTTAATGCGCGGTTTAGAAGGTGGGGAAGATTATCTTTTTGAAGCCGATCTTTATGTGTCTGCAATGCCTGTAGATCCTTTAAAAGTTTTACTACCTAAACCTTGGCAAGAAGATAAATTCTTTCAAAAATTAGAAGGATTAGAAGGGGTTCCCGTCATTAATTTACACCTCTGGTTTGATCGCAAACTAACCGACATCGATCATTTATTATTCTCCCGTTCGCCCTTACTCAGTGTTTATGCTGACATGAGCAACACCTGTAAAGAATACGCTAACCCCGATCGCTCGATGTTAGAATTAGTTCTCGCTCCCGCTCAGGATTGGATTAGCAAATCCGATGAAGAAATTATCGCCGCCACGATGAAAGAACTAGAAAAACTCTTTCCCCAACATTTTACTGGCGATAATCCCAGTCAATTGTTAAAATATCATCTGGTGAAAACTCCCCGATCGGTTTATAAAGCCACCCCTGGCCGACAAGCTTATCGACCTTCTCAAAAAACTCCGATCGAGAATTTTTATCTCGCCGGTGACTATACCATGCAAAAATATTTAGGAAGCATGGAAGGAGCCGTTTTATCGGGGAAATTAGCGGCAGCAGTGATCAGCAAAGATCACCCCGCAGCACCGCTAAACCCGAATAAAACCCAATCTACACCAGTGTCCAGCGCTCGTTAATTCTCTGGCTAGGGACTAATGACGAAAATGGCCTTGAGTGAGACAATGCTATATCATTAGCCACAGTTCGCCGTTAATCTAAGTCAATCATTCCGCCCCAGCAGAATGCTCCAATTGCCAAAACCGACCCACCCCACCAAACCCCTCGTCTCCCTTGCGGAGTCCTACGAACTCTGTCGCCGGATTACAGAGAAGTATTCCAAAACGTTTTATCTCGGTACTCTCCTGATGCCGAAAGCAAAACGTCAAGCGATCTGGGCAATTTATGTCTGGTGTCGTCGTACCGATGAACTGGTCGATGGACCCCAAGCCCGGTTAACTACACCTGAAACCCTTGATTTATGGGAAAAACAGCTAGAAACCGTCTTTTCTGGGGTTGCCCTCGAGGATGCCGATGTCGCTCTCGTGGATACTCTAGAAAAGTTCCCCATGGATATCCAACCCTTTCGGGATATGATCGCCGGGCAACAGATGGATCTCTATCGCAGTCGTTATCAAACCTTTGATGAACTAAAACTGTACTGCTATCGGGTGGCGGGGACGGTGGGGTTAATGTCCAGCGCGGTGTTAGGATTGGAAGATGATGATCGCTCGGCCCCTTGGCGGCGCAATCAAAGCGTCTATATCCCTCAAGAAGAAGCGATCGATCTCGGTATTGCCAATCAATTAACCAATATTTTGCGGGATGTGGGGGAAGATGTCCATCGTGGGCGGATTTATCTACCTTTAGAGGATTTAGAGCTTTTTAACTACAGCGAAGACGATTTACTCAAAGGGGTTAATGATCACCGTTGGCAGGCGTTAATGCGCTTCCAAATTGAGCGCGCTCGTTATTACTACGATTCCGCCGAAAGGGGGATTCGCGCCCTTAATCCCGATTCCCGTTGGCCGGTTTGGGCGGCTTTATTGCTTTATCAAGGCATTTTAGACGTAATTGAAGCAAATAACTACGATGTCTTCGCCCGTCGTGCCTTCGTGCCTTTACCCAAGAAAATGCTCTATTTACCCGTGGCTTGGTTGCGATCGCAAGCGTTATAAAAATTCGACGGGTTTTGCTGCTTGCCGACTCCACCCGTCGAGTCTTACCTAGGGTTTGCTGAATAATGGTAAAACCCTTTTAAAATAAGGCTTTTGACCTGTTAAAATCCGATGTTCATGCTGCGAAAATAGGATTGGGACATTCAAAAACCTTGCATTATCCTTTTTGTAGTACATAAACTGGTACGAACAAGGAGGGCAACAAAGCCTGAAACTCCCGACTCCTGACTCCTGACTCCTAACCCCACCAACAAACTTTTTGCCGCAAACCCTACCTAGGGTTGGCTTTTTCAGCGCAATTTAGGAGTCACCAACCAGAAAGGTCCGGTTTCCGTGCAGGGAACATCTCGTTCGGTTTCGTAAACCACAAGACCGTCTTGCCGATCCAAAACTAACGCTTCTCCTAGACGGACGTAGGATATAAACGGGACAAGATAGCGGACGACAGGCTCATCGCTACAGGACGGCAACACCCGATCGTTAAAATACTCGTATCCCACATCCTCGACGCTTTCATAGTAGCGGATGCTGAGATCATCGATCGCTTTCCCCGGAAAACGTTCTTGGATAGCTGACCGGAGAAATTCTGGCAGCGGTCGATCGGGCGATAATAATGTTCCAGATTTCATGGCTTTTCCCCCTAAAACTAAAGGAAGCGGGAAACTCTGACAAATGCCTCCCCTATCGGGACTATTCGCTTGCGCTCCCTACCCCACCAATTTTTTACTAGGGATGGGAGCTGGCGCGGGGAGTTCCCTTGTATTCATTGTAACAAATTTCTCCGGAAGGGTTCGGGGCGATACCGTGAGAACAGGTTCTCTTGATTTTTCGTTACAAAGATTGACAAATTTATCCCTTTATTTTGGCGATAATAAGTAGGTAGGTATTAAAAACTTTCAGACACCCCCCTTATCAAGGGGGGCAGGGGGGATCCCCCCGCCTATCGGCACCCCCCTTATTAAGGGGGGCAGGGGGGATCGAACCTAAAATCCATTTTCAATTTAATTATAACCAGCTACTTAATAATTACCCGGCGACAAGCCCGAAAAAATAATGGAAATAGGGAAAGACGGACGAGGCTGGGACTAACTAGGGTTTGCGGCAAAAAGTTTTTCCTGGGGGCAGGGTGTGGGGTGTGGGGTGTGGGGTGTGGGGTTTTACCAGTTTTGAGGTGGCCAATTACCTAATTTTCAGGGAAAAAGTGCCTAAATTTCCCCCCGATCACTCCCAGATCCAGTACTTTTTGATTGACAAAAGGTCTAAAAGTCTTACCCAACAAGGTTTTTAGATTTATTCAGCAAGCCCTA
>NZ_JADBTF010000394.1:0-8250 GCF_020246295.1 Microcystis sp. M090S1
GGAAGAAACCTACTCCATGGTCACTGCGAACCGTTTCTGGTCGCAAATCTTCGGCATCGCTTTCTCCAACAAACGTTGGTTACACTTCTTCATGCTCTTTGTCCCCGTGACTGGTTTATGGATGAGTGCTGTGGGTGTGGTTGGATTAGCGCTTAATCTACGGGCCTATGACTTCGTTTCTCAGGAATTGAGAGCGGCGGAAGACCCGGAATTTGAAACCTTCTACACTAAAAATATTCTGCTTAACGAAGGTCTGAGAGCTTGGATGGCTCCCCAAGACCAACCCCACGAAAACTTTATCTTCCCTGAGGAGGTTCTCCCGCGTGGTAACGCTCTCTAATATCCCTACCGCTACCGGTCGTGACCAAAGTTCCACCGGCTTCGCTTGGTGGTCTGGTAACGCTCGTCTCATCAACCTCTCCGGTAAACTGCTCGGCGCTCACGTCGCCCACGCCGGTTTAATCGTTTTCTGGGCCGGGGCAATGACCCTGTTTGAAACCGCCCACTTTATCCCCGAAAAACCGATGTACGAACAGGGTTTAATCCTGCTTCCCCACTTAGCTACCCTCGGTTTTGGGGTCGGTCCGGGTGGTGAAGTAGTCGATACCTTCCCCTACTTCGTCGCTGGTGTTCTGCACTTAATTTCTTCGGCTGTACTCGGTTTTGGTGGTATCTACCACGCTATCCGCGGACCGGAAACCCTAGAGGAATACTCTAATTTCTTCGGTTACGACTGGAAAGACAAAAACCAAATGACCAACATCATCGGTTATCACCTGATTCTCTTGGGTGGTGGTGCGCTATTGTTGGTATTTAAAGCCATGTTCTTTGGCGGTGTCTATGATACCTGGGCCCCTGGTGGCGGTGATGTCCGCATCATCACCAATCCTACCCTCAACCCCGCAGTTATCTTTGGTTATCTGACCAAAGCTCCTTTCGGTGGCGAAGGCTGGATTATCAGCGTCAACAACATGGAAGATATCATCGGCGGTCACATCTGGATTGGCTTAATCTGTATCGCTGGCGGTATCTGGCACATTCTCACCAAACCTTTTGCTTGGGCGCGTCGCGCTTTCATCTGGTCTGGAGAAGCCTATCTGTCCTACAGCTTGGGCGCTCTTTCCATGATGGGCTTTATCGCCGCCGTTTACGTTTGGTTTAACAACACCGCCTATCCCAGTGAATTCTACGGTCCGACCGGTATGGAAGCTTCCCAAGCTCAAGCTTTCACCTTCTTGGTGCGTGACCAACGCTTAGGTGCTAACGTCGCTTCTGCCCAAGGCCCCACCGGTCTAGGTAAATACCTGATGCGCTCTCCCACTGGCGAAATCATCTTCGGTGGTGAAACCATGCGTTTCTGGGATTTCCGCGGTCCCTGGTTAGAACCCCTCCGTGGTCCTAACGGTTTAGACCTCGACAAAATCAGAAATGACGTACAACCCTGGCAAGTCCGCCGCGCGGCTGAATACATGACCCACGCTCCTTTAGGTTCCTTGAACTCTGTAGGTGGCGTTATCACTGACGTTAACTCGTTTAACTATGTGTCTCCTCGCGCTTGGTTGGCCACCTCTCACTTCACCCTCGCCTTCTTCTTCCTCATTGGACACCTCTGGCACGCTGGACGCGCTCGCGCCGCCGCCGCCGGTTTCGAGAAAGGAATTGACCGCGAGACTGAACCCGCATTGGCAATGCCCGACCTCGACTAATTTCCCTTAGTTCGATGGCAGCGGCTCCCGTCTAGTTGGCGGGAGCCTTTTTGTTGTTAATATCAGACATTGACACTAAATCCGTTGAGTATAGGCTAGTTATGAGGACAGGCAAAAGGCAACAGGCAATAGGCAATAGGGGGAATAAATAATCAGTTTTTAATAATCAGGAGAGGCAATAGGCAAGAGGCAATGGGCAATAGGGGGAATAAATAATCAGTTTTTAATAACCGGATTTAGTATGAGGAGAGGCAAGAGGCAATGGGCAAAACGGGAAATCAATAATCAGTTTTTAATAACCAGATTTAGTATCAGACTAAATCCGTTCCCTGATAGCTGTCTCCTGACTCCTGACTCCTGACTCCTAACCCCACCAACAAACTTTTTGCCGCAAACCCTACTTATCAGACGCCGCTAAAATACTCTCTAAAGCCGATAATAATCGTTGATTTTCTGCCGGTAAACGGACAGCTACCCGAAAATAATTGCTGCCCAATTCGGGGAAACTGAGACAATCGCGGATGAAAATTCGATGATATTTTAATAAAGCTTCCTGTAGGGGTAAACAGGAAGATTGAGATTGTACTAAGAGGAAATTAGCGGCACTGGTTTGGGGCTGTAATTGCGGAAAATTAGCTAATCCCTGCCATAAATCCTTGCGGGCTGCCGTTAACCAATCCCAAGTTTGTTGTTGAAAATCCCTATCTTCAATTCCCGCAATAGCGGCAACCACGGCCAAATTATTCACCGACCAAGGATCGCGCCATCTTTGCCATTGTAACAGGCGATCGGGATGGGCGAGGACGTATCCTAGACGTAAACCGGGGAGACTGTAAAATTTAGTTAGGGAACGCACAATCACGAGATTGGGATATTCCGGCAACAGAGATATTAAACTCTCCTGTTGTTGTGGGGGTAAAAAATCCATAAAAGCTTCATCCACTACCACCAAACCAAATTGCGATAGATAGGGACGAATGGCCGCCACCGTCCAGAGTTTCCCTGTGGGATTGTGGGGATTATTGAGTAATAAGCCTTGTTTTTCGGGATTAACCGGCTTTAAAGTGGTTAAATCTAGGGAATGTTTGCAGATGTTTCCACCAAAACTTTTTAAAGCCCGTTCGTAATCGTTAAAAGCGGGTGCTAGTACATAAACACTATCAAATGCTGCTAATTCCCGACCGGCCCAGGTTAATAACTCGGCCGCACCATTGCCGGGGAGAATCCAATCCGGCCCGATATCATGCCATTGAGCGAGGGCAGAACGCAACTGCCAATACCCTGGGTCAGGATAACGAGTCAGACTGGTTAAATGGCTTTTAATAGCGGTTAGGGCGCTTTCTGGCGGACCGAGGGGGTTGATACTGGCAGAAAAATCGAGAATAGAGGAAACCGGACAGCCGGCAATGGCGGCCGCCCAGTCAAGATTACCACCATGTTTAGGTCTAGGCAAAAGACTTACAGCGAACGCTTTGCGCTCGCTACGCGAGAACGAAACTCAACAGTAATTATTCCTTATCCGGGGCTACTCTGTCTTTAAACAGTTTACCGGCCGAGAAAGCCGGGACGCGAGTGGCCGGAATCTCCATCTTATCGCCGGTTTTCGGGTTGCGTCCTTCCCTGGCCTGACGTTCCCGGGCCTCGAAGGAACCGAATCCTACTAGGGTTACTTTGTCCCCCTCAGAAACCGCTTCGATAATGGTTTCGATGGCGGCAGTGAGAACAGCATCTGCTTGTTTTTTGGTGACAGAGGCTTTGAGAGCGATTTGATCGATTAATTCACCTTTATTCATGCGCTAACTCCTTTTTTTGCGGTTTTTCTGAGTTTAGGGTGGTTGTCAGTAGTTTATGGTTCCCCTGTTGAGGACTCGCCAGGATCGAGATCACTAAATAATGCCTCAAATCCTCATTGGCTATATATTCCACTGCATTATTCTAAGCGGGAATTGTCTCGATCGGGATCGCTGAAACCTTTAATTTATCTAGATTTCCTCTCGATTCCCCGCCACGGGGAGACACAAAAGAGAATAAGCGAGAGATTAAGAGCGATATAAGCTAATAAAAAGAGATTAGCTGGCTAAATTGCCGATAAATATTCTCTAAAAGCGATAGGTATCCTAACTTCCCAAAAATCGTTCATCGGTTCTCTCAAAGATTTTTGACTAATTTTGCCCCTAGAAACGTTAAAAAAGTTTACCAAAGCAATTTCTGCCCAAAAATTAAGTTCGGGACCAGGAGATATTGGCTAGAATTGGAACTTATGATCGTTAAAAATATTCAAAAAAGCAGGATTTAACTGGAAAGTTTGCTATCATTATCTATTCAGCGACAAACTCGCATGGTGATTTACTGCTATCCCCTAGCCGATCTAGGTCAAAGCTTAAGACGTTCTTTTATTGTGACTTTTTTGGCAGTAATCGCCATTCTTGGCGGTCTGATTCCCGAATTTTCTTGGACGACGGAGGTGGTTAGTTTTCAGTCTTCCGCTTATACTCAAGATTTTACGGCTGACCAAATCAAACGTTATGCCAAAGCAGTTTTGTCGATCGAAACCCAAAGAAAACAAGCTTATCAGGAAATTTCGCGAATTTTACGGAAAAGTCCCCCGGCAATTACCTGTAACCAACGGGAAAGCTTTAATAATCTTCCAGCTGATGCCCAAAGAATTGCCGTAGATTATTGTAATAACTCAAAAAAGATTGTCAAAGATAATGGCTTCACCGCAGCTCAATTTAACGCCATTACTAACCGGATTCGTACCGATGATAACTTGAGACGACGGGTGCAAAATGAGATGATTCGTCTGCAACGGGAGAATAAATAGAAAAAGTTCCTCAGTTTTTCGGGTCAAGCTGGAGTCAGGGCTACAATTAAGAATGTTTTTTCCCATTGACCACTACCATGTTAACTTTTACCGAGCGCTTACCCCCCCGTCATACCGCTAGTCCACCTCCCCCAGAAACGGTGGTTTTTAGCCTCCTACTTACGGCCGAAGAACGCACCCGCAGCCGTTATCGTCTCGACAGTCCCGAAGGTTTTTCCCTCTGTTTTCGTTTACCCCGCGGCACCATTCTACAGGATCGCGATTTCCTGCGGGGGGAAAACGGAGAAATTGTTCAAATTATCGCTAAACCCGAACCAGTTATCACCATTACCGCCCCTTCAACCGATTTACTCCTCAAAGCGGCCTATCACCTCGGTAATCGTCATGTAGCCCTAGAAATTAACCCTGATTATCTGCGTCTGGCCCCCGATTCTGTCCTACAAGCAATGTTAGAAGGTTTGGGATTAACTGTAACTGAAGAAATCGCCCCCTTTAACCCCGAAATCGGCGCTTATCAGCATTATCATGACCTGGAAGAGGCAAAAAAGGGATAGTTAGCTAATCTTGCCCAATGCTCTTTCTGATTTAGAGTAAGCAAAAATCAAACTCGGTTTCGACTTACCTCTTTTCCTACCATAAATTGTAGTTTTTGGGCATTATCTTAACAAAATTTAACTGACAAGAAAACAGTAACTTTTTAACAGCCTCTACGGGATATTTTCTTAATCAAGAGGCTCTCATTCTGCTAGTTTCTAGAATTTTAATCGGCCTCGGTGAATTGATTAATCATCAAAGTAAAAATCGAACTACGAGGAATGAATAACCATGGTACTTTCAGAACTAGCACCAACGGCTGTAACCTCTGTCCTGTCTGATTTATCCACACCCACTGAGGTTAAAAAATCCCCTGCTCAAAACAATGATCTAATCTATTTTTGTGAACTAGATTCTAGTAACAAACTGAATCATTGAACCGCAAGAAGTTTATACAACTCTCGACGGACGAATTTATCTTAGTCAAAAATGTTAGGATTTTTCAACTATTATCTATATTTTCCGTCAGCCAATTTTTAAAGTTTCTGATGGCTTCACTTCTCCCCAGTTGTTGACTTTGCTTAACAGATTGATTAATTAATTCAATAATCGGTATCTGAGGAAAATTGGGACTGTTTAAAGACTCAATATATTCTCCTTCTTGTAATAAATTAATCTGTAGGCCACTTTGAGTATAACGCCACAGTTCGGGAACACCTAACTGTCGATAATTATCTAAATAGGTACGGGAAGTAATATCAATTTCTAGGACTAAATCGGGGGGGGGATCACTTTCTAAATTAAGTCTGTTTTTGCCAATAACGGCCTGATAGTTTTTAATATAAAAACAGGCATCAGGTTCAACTGCTTGATTCATCCGCTCGTTTTTAAATGTTGTTGATCCTAACGGTTCAAAATCAATATTGAGTGCTTCTAACAAAAACTGAACCATATAACTAATGATTTCTTTATCTTTTTCATGTTCGGGTAAAGGTACCATAATTTCTAATATTCCGTTACTGTAGGATAACCGAGAAGCACGACTTTCTCCTAATTCTGATAATATTGTCTCAAATTTTTGCCAGTTAAGCTCTTTTAAAAGTAACTGTTGACCGGGATTGACGATAATTTGTTCTAAGGCTAATTGCATGGCTTTAGCTGAAAATGTTGATTTCTTAGTTTAATTATACCCTTACTCATAGGATTTCAACAAAAATTAGGTTCTTCCGAACTTACCATGTAAAATTAACTAGCAAAATGCCAATTTAATAAACATCTAAGACTAAAGTTTTTAAAGTTTCTAAATCCATAGCCTCTCCTTTTAATCACCTTCAGTTTATTGTTAATTCCTTCCCCTATTCCCTGGGTTGTTCGGTTATCAAAATAGGCAGTTATTTCGTCAATCTACCGCCGAATTGTCTGGCAGCTTTTAGGAAAGTAAGCCATCGCCTTTTTTATCCAATCGCTCAAGGCAAATAATCCCTCATTCCCCTCCGTATTTTTCTGAAATACTTCTCTAAATTCCTCTTTTAATTTGTGTATTTCCCCAAGTTTTGGAGACACTTTATATACTTCTTCCAATTTTTTCTTTTCTTTCTCTACTAAGTCTCCTTCATTCTTTAACAAGGCATATTTGCTCTTGGCTATTCCTGCTAAGATATTTTCTTTATTTTTCTTATTTTTATCTTGGCTGCCTCTCTTTTTACCTCCTTTCTGGCTTCATCTAGCTCGTTATTTACTTGTTTCATTACATGGAATCTATCTCCTACTATTTGAGCTTGAGGCATTAGTTTTTCTGCCACATTTTTATACCCTATCCACAGGTCTATACTTACTTCCTCTATTTGGCTCAAAACCTCTTCTACCCAGTGTTTCAGATATTCTGTTAATGCTTCTTCTATTCTTTTTTCCACTAAGCCTACAATTTTCCCTGGGTCTATATTTACTAACACAGCATAGTAATTTCTTTTTACCTTTATCATGGCTATTTAATCTATTCCTGGTTTTTTTAGAACCTGAGGTTTTGCGGTTATTAAGTCTTCTCCTAAGTCTTTGAGCATCGTTTCTATTTCTCGTTCGCTTACTCCATTTCTTTCTGCCGTATTTTTGAGATCACTATTCAGGAATTCGGTCACTATTTTTTTTCTAAATCTGTCTATGTAGGTTCTTTTCTTCGGCAAATAATTTAGTTCTTCTGTGAATTTTTTCCCACATTTCTCCAATCTCATCTGACGACGATTGATTCTCAGATATAATGCCTGTTCTCCAAAGGGTAAATCTCGGATTGTTAATTCATTGTTTTAATGAACTTTTTCCGTTTTACTTCCACAATGAATGCACTGGCTTTCTCTTGACATATTTTCTAAATGTAAAACAATTGCCATATCGGTAATAATTTGATAATTGGTAACTACAACTTCTTCTAGGTGAAGTAGCTCGGTCATTAACTTTAATTGTGGATTTGATGGCATAAGTATAGCTTGTGTCTAAAATTTCTGGTCTTGGCCGTCTATATTTTAACCAATAAATTGCTGTATTGCAAGCATAGTGAACTTTTAAAGATAAATTATTGTTTTATTGGTTAGCAATAATTGTCTGTTTTTTATTTAATTTTACATGACAAGTTCGGAAGAGCCTTAGATTTATTCAGCCAACCCTAGTTAAAAAAGAAAGGAGTAGGTTGCCATATCTAGTCCCTTGAGAACGGAATTCGGTATCGGTCAAAGTTTCTAGAAAAGCCCTAGGGATAGCTTGAGTATTTATACTTATTGCAATCTAGGTATGCTTCCCCTAAGATATAGTTGATCGGTAATCGTGCCGAACTAATTACCGAAAATTTGGGTTTAAAACCCCTTGAATGATGTTTTTATTGTATTCAGGAAGTTGAAAAAATGAAGACCAAATCGATCATAAGCTTACTATCTCTTAGCATTATAGGAATGTCAATCTATGCGGGTCAAGCTAATAGTAGTGATTATCGAGCTTTGACCCCTGAAGAAACATCACGGTTGACTGATGCTTTGCTAAAACAGGGTTGTAGGAATCCTAAAGCGATGAAATTTGATGTTGAGACTAACCTATTTGAAGCAGAAGATGCTGTGTGTGAGGGAGGAAGAAAGTATGATATTTACCTTGATAGAAACTTTAGGATTGTTTCAATGAAACCAGACTAAAAGATCGGGAGCA
>NZ_JADBTF010000395.1:0-12800 GCF_020246295.1 Microcystis sp. M090S1
AAATAATTAGGAGTGCGAAAGGTATTCTGATAGAGAATTTTCTTGTTATTGCGGTCAATATTGGCCGTAGAATCGGAGAGAATCTCGACAATTACATCTGGATATTTACCCTGTTCTCCCCAAACCACCCAACTTTTGCGGGGACGCTTTTCGGTATCTAAAACCACAAAAAAATCGGGACCACAGAAATCGCGCTTTTTTAGTTGTTCCTCGTTGTAGTAGATGGTTAGATTTCCCGAAGCGTAGTAATCACTCCTCTCGCGCCATAATAATTCTAGACAACTAAGGAGAATGATGATCTGTTGCAGGTGTAGATCACTTTCCAATGGTGGTTCATCACTCCATAAATCTGTGGGGGGACAGGTAACTTCTGGGATAATGTCTAGGGCTGTCATGACTTTTTCCCGGTATTTTAGGATTGATTAATTATAGCTTTTTACCACAATTGCAGAGATAGGGCGGGGTGGGATTTTAGCCAATAACTTAAGTAGGTAGGCGTTAAAAATTATCAGACACCCCCCTTATCAAGGGGGATCCCCCCGCCTTCGGCTTCCCCCCTTATCAAGGGGGGCTAGGGGGGATCGAACCTAAAATCCATTTTTAATTTAATTATAACCAGCTACTTAATCCTACACCTTGACCGATCGCCTTCGGCACTTTATCCTAGCGCCATCGCCAAATATGTTAAAACTTCTATACAATGGCCCCCAATAAGCCCGATAACAACGATGACTGAAACCCTAATTCAACCCACAACCCTAGTAGAACTCTTACGTTACCGCGCCACGGCACAACCAGAGGGCCATGCCTACACTTTTCTTATCGATGGTAAAAAAGAAACCCCACCTTTAACCTACAGTGAACTCGATCGCCAAGCAAGAGCAATCGCCGCCTATTTGCAAAAATACCAGGCCCAAGGGGAACGCGCCCTATTACTCTATCCTCAAAGTTTAGAAGTAGTGGCCGCTTTTTGTGGTTGTCTCTACGCGGGAGTGATTGCCATTCCCGTCCCCCCACCGGAATCGGGACGACTTAAGCGCACTTTGCCCCGTTTACGGGCAATTGTCAAGGATGCTAATGCCACCTTTGCCCTAGTTACCGAAAGTATTCTGACTCTTATTGAAGGTGTTAAGGAAGAATTTCCAGAATTCGACCAAATGAAGTGGATTACTACCGAAAGCATTGATATTTCCCTGGCGGACCAATGGCAAGATCCCCAGGTGGATAAATCGGCGCTTGCTTATCTGCAATATACCTCCGGTTCGACTAATATCCCCAAAGGAGTGATGCTAAGTCATTTTAATCTGATGCACCATTGCGGTTACTTGCAAAAAGCTTGTGGTTACGAACCGGATAGCGTTACCCTAACTTGGATGCCCTATTTTCACGATTACGGGTTAGTCGAAGGTATCACCGTCCCCCTCTACAACGGTACACCCTGCTATCTCATGTCTCCCTTTGCTTTTATTAAGCGTCCGATGCAGTGGTTAAAAAATATTACTAAGTACAAAGTTACTCATAGTCAGGCCCCCAACTTCGCCTATGATCTTTGTACTCGCAGGATTAAAGCTGCCGATTTAGCGGAATTAGACCTGAGCAGTTGGCAGGCCGCGGGAAATGCCGCCGAACCGATTAATCCGAAGGTCATGGCCAAATTTGTCGATACTTTTGCAGATTACGGCTTTTCTTGGCAAACTTTCGCCCCTGCCTACGGATTAGCTGAATATACCCTCTTGATTTCCAATAAACCCAAGGGAACCACCCCAATTATCACCGCTTTGGATGCAACCGCCTACGAACGCGGTAAAATTGTCCCTGTAGGCTCCGATCGAACCACTGGAGTTAGATACGTCCCCAGTTGTGGTCGTCGCGTCTGTGATACCCGTATAGCTATGGTTAATCCCGATACTTTCACCCTTTGTGCAGCCGATGAAGTGGGCGAAATTTGGGCCAGTGACCCCAGTATGGCCGCTGGATATTGGCAACGGGAAGACGCAACCAAAGAGACTTTTCAAGCTTATCTTACTGATACAGGAGAAGGACCGTTTTTACGCACCGGAGATTTAGGTTTTCTTCTCGATGGGGAATTACATATCACGGGACGGATTAAGGATTTAATTATTGTCCGTGGCAGTAATCATTATCCCCAAGATTTAGAATGGTCAGTACAGCATCTTAATGAGGTTTTTCGTCCCGATTATGGTGCGGCTTTTTCCATTGAAGATAATGGGGAAGAACAGTTAGTTATTGTCCAGGAATTAGAACGTCGCAGCGGCGAATTAGATACGGCCAAATTAATCGCCGATATCCGTCAAGAAATCGCCGAAGAACACGAAATTATGACCCATGCGATTGTTCTGGCTAAATCGGGAACAATTCTCAAAACTGCCAGTGGCAAAATTCAACGCCGCGCTATTAAACAGAATTTTCTCAATGGCAATATTAGTATTATCGATGCTTGGTCAGAAAATCCTCAGTTAGTTAGTAAATTCGATCGCTCTAATTCTGAAACAGAAGCATAGTTTTTCGGGTGGGCATTGCTCACCCGATCGAGGATAAATAATCGTGTTAGGATTAGGTTAAGGATTAAAGTTAGGGAGAAAGTGATGTTAACTCAACTGATGGTCAAGCCCTCTTCCTGGATTGAAAAAGGAATTAAGCTATCGCCAGTAAGGGAAAATTATCTTTTTAAATTCACCGAGGAATTGCAGTGTCGATTGGAGGAACTACGGGAACTAGAAAAAAATTCCCAACTTAATTCTCAAGAAACCGCAGAATTGGCCGGTATTTTAGAGTTAAACGAGATTTTCACGCTGTTAAATGCGCGAATAGTTGCTGAATCTAAATGATTAGTATCACCACTCGATTACAAGTCCGAGCAAGAGCCAACTATCTGTGTGAATACTGTCATTCTCCAGAAGAAATTAGTGCCGCACTATTTGAAGTAGATCACATTCAGCCCAAATCTTTAGGAGGCAAAGATGAATTGGCAAACTTAGCTTTAGCTTGCCAAAGATGTAACAGATATCGCTACAATTTTATCAAGGCAATTGATCCGAAAACAGAACAAGAGGTAGAAATATTCAATCCGCGCCAACAGCATTGGCAAGAACATTTTATCTGGACACCAGATGCTTTAAAAATAGTGGGACTCACTCCCATCGCTAGGGCAACTATTGAACGTTTGGACTTAAATGATGACAATCATAATGAAGGTTTTATCGTTAAAGTTCGTCGATTATGGATCCGGGGAGGTTGGCATCCACCCAGCACCGATAAAAAACAGGAATAATAGCTTATTTTTATCTAGGTAAATGAGCTTCAATTAAGTTTTTTTCCAGAACGTAGGTTGGGTTGAAGCATGAAACCCAACACCCGCATAGGTTACGCTACCGCTAACCAATCCTACAAATAATTGTGCCTCCCTACTTATCGGATGTATGAGTAAACAGGATAAATTATTGATTAAAATTCTTTTAGGTAATTCTGATGCTAACATTCCCTTCGAGCAACTTTGTCAACTACTGAGGAAATTAGGATTTGATCAACGAATAGGAGGAAGTCATCATATTTTTACCAAAGAAGGAGTTGAAGAAATTTTAAATCTGCAACCCAAACAAGGAAAAGCCAAAGTCTATCAAGTTAAGCAAATTCGTAGTCTGATTTTAAAATATAAGTTAGGATATCAAGATGAAAATTCGTTATGAACTGATTATTTACTGGAGTAATGAGGATCAACTATTTATCGTTGAAGTTCCAGAACTTGCAGGATGTATGGCTGATGGAGAAACTTATCAAGAAGCTGTGCAAAATGCTGAAATCATTATTCAACAATGGATTGAAACAGCACAGGAATTAGGCCGAGAAATTCCTGAACCTAAAGGACGTTTATTATTTGCTTGAACAAGCACAGGAATATGTAATACTAAATCCAGTTATGAAAAACTGATTATTTATTCCCCCTTTTGCATGAGTGTCTCTGCTGATATGTAGCTTATACTCAACGGATTTATTATGATTGGTACTCAACAGGAATTATCTAGATTTCCAAAATATTTAAATTATCAGGACTCCAGGAATATAATACTAAATCCCCAATTTTTTTGAACAGAAAAAGTAAGGGCGAAGCATTCGGATAGGAAATCTACGGTTTCAGCGATAGGTTATCGCCCGAATGCTTCGCCCCTACGGGACCCTTGACTTGTGGGGAAAGGTAGAAATTAATAGGCAAATAATCCCGATATTAATAAAGACATCAGCCAGATTAAAAACAGGAAAATTAATCAATCTAAAATCGAGAAAATCCACCACATAACCAAACAAAAAGCGATCGATGCCATTGCCGAAAGCCCCTGCTAAAATAAAACCGTAGGCTAATTGTTCCCAACGGCTTAAATGCGGTCCAAAGTAAGCAAAAGCCATTAATCCCAAACTAACTAATAAGGATAGCCATTTTAGCCAACCAACACCGCCCCGAAAAACACTAAAAGCCGCCCCGGTATTAATCACATGGGTGAAATGAAAAACCCCCGGAATAATCGGGAAAGTATCACCAATTTGCTCAAAACTCTGCACGGTTATATACTTAGTTACTTGGTCTAAAATTAGACCAATCACCGCCACTATCCAAAACCAGCGATTCTTTTTTAACATTGGCTGTGGCATCAATAAAATAATAATTTACGGAAGAAAAAGGCAATAATTACCACCACACAAATTACTACTAACTGCCCTAAAAATGGCCAGACTGAATAATTCATAAATAGGGTGGGCAAACTATCGGGAAAGGTGATTTGACTGGCTTGGGGCTGAAAAATCGACAATCCCAGCATATATAATAAACCGCACAGATGAATAACTAACAAACCGGCAAAAGCACTTAAAGCCAGGGTTTCTATCTTGGCGCGCCAGCGAAAAGCCAGCCAACCACACAGCCAGGCCCCCGGCATAAAGCCTAAAATATAGCCAAAACTGGCTTCTTTCAGATAACCCATTCCCCCACCCTGGGCAAACACGGGCAACCAAGTTAAACCGAGAAAAATATAGGCCACCTGGGCAAGAAGCCCGGCATTTTTGCCCCCCAGACAGCCCGTTAACAATACTGCCCCAATTTGGTAAGTTATGCCCAGTTTTTGCGAAGATAGACCCGTAGCCGACCAACTAGCCAGACTTACTGGAACAAATGTACTAAAAATTGTCAGCAACAAACCAATCAAAGCCCAGAGTAACTCATTGGGAACCGATACGGAAGTGCGCCGCGGCGGAGATTCTCGTCCTCGACGTGATTTAGGTTGCCTGTTGGGGTTGGTATTCACCGGGGATGGGGGCTTCTCCTCCTATTAAACTAAGATCAGCCAACATCGCCTGATCCTGTTGGGGGGGTTGTCCTAGAGTGGTCAAATAATGTCCAATCAGCATAGCATTAATTCCCGATTTTAGCCCCAGATTTTGCAATTCTCCCATGACTGCCTCTCGTCCCCCGGCATAACGGAGGATTTGTTGAGGTAAGATAAACCGGAAAATAGCGATCGCTTTTAGGGCAGTAAAGGGGTCTAGTTTGGGTAAATGACCTAGAGGGGTGCCACTTCTGGGGTTTAATAGGTTAATCGGCACTGATTCCACTTCTAATTCCGCCAGAGAAAAAGCTAAATCGATACGATCGGTCCAACTTTCGCCCATACCGATAATTCCGCCCGTACAAGCCTGAATTCCCGCCGCTTTCAGGTTTTTAACCGTTTCTACCCGATCCTGCCAACTGTGGGTGGAGACCACGTTAGGATAAAAATTCTCGGAAGCCTCCAGATTGTGATTATAACGGGTAACTCCGGCTTCTTTTAAGGCTTGCGCTTGGGCAAGGGTTAACTCTCCGAGGGCGCAACAGGGTTTAATCTTGGCCGTTTCGATGATTTCTTGAACTGTGGCCAGTATTTCCTCGAATTCCTTGTATTTGGGGCTATTATACTTTAATCCCCGGCCTTGACTAACTAAACAGAAGCGTTTGGCCCCCGCGTCGGCTGCTGCTTTCGCATGGCTGACAATTTCCTCGCGACTTTTTAAACCGTAGATAGGCGAATCTTGTCCGGGATGGTGGACGGATTGGGAACAAAAACTGCAATTTTCCGAACAACTTCCCGATTTTATGTTGATAATGCTACATAAATCCACCGTATTACCACAACAGGCCTGACGAATGCGATCGGCAGCCTCACATAAGCTGAAAATATTTTCCTGACCTTCGATCGCAGTTAAAGCTAGGGCCTCTTGCTGACTGAGTCGATCGCCGGCGATAATCTGATTAGCCCTAGTCTGTAACCAGTTTTTTAAGGCTTCTCCCTCCACGGGGATAGATTGAGTAGCGGTGTGTGTAGAGACTTGTACCACGTCGTTTATGCTCTGACTAAGTTAGGCTCATCTTATCATTATTCAGTTACCGAGGAAAGATTAATCAAAAAATTTAGAAAAAAATACCCTTTTGTGCTAGACTACCCGCAAAAGTTATCTTGTCTCCGATTTTATGAAAGTTATTCCCACGGAAATTCCTGATGTTTTAATCATTGAACCGCAAGTTTACGGAGACGATCGAGGTTTTTTCTTGGAGAGTTTTAATCAGAAAGATTTTCGAGAAAAAACTGGGGTTAATACCACTTTTGTCCAGGATAATCACTCTATGTCCTTAAAAAATGTCCTGCGAGGATTACACTATCAAATCCCCAATCCCCAGGGTAAACTGGTGCGAGTAGTGAACGGTAGTGTTTTTGATGTGGCAGTGGATGCGCGTAAAAGTTCCCCCACTTTTGGGCAATGGGTAGGCTGTGTTTTAAGTGCGGAAAATAAACGTATTTTCTGGGTCCCGGAAGGTTTTGCCCATGGTTTTCTAGTCCTCTCCGATCGAGCCGAATTTCTCTACAAAACCACTAATTATTATTATCCCCAATACGAAAAAACCATTTTATGGAATGATGCCGATTTAGGGATTGACTGGCCTCTAGAGACTCCGCCGATTCTCTCCCTTAAAGACCAAGCTGGACAACCCTTTAAATCCGTGGAAGTTTTCCCCTAAAGACAATGAAAAAAGTTTTACTAATTGGTGCTAAAGGTCAAGTGGGACAAGAGTTACAAGTAACTTTACCATTCTTGGGCGAAGTTATTAGTATCGGTCGAGAAGAACTAGATTTAACTAACTCGGAAAAAATCGGCCAGTTAATTAGGGAAATTCACCCCGATTATCTGGTTAATGCCGCCGCTTATACGGCAGTGGATAAAGCCGAAACCGAGCCAGAATTAGCCTATTCTATCAATGCTACAGCCCCGAAAATCATGGCGGAATCTGCCGAGAAAATTCAAGCTAAATTTCTCCATATTTCCACCGATTATGTGTTTGATGGTCGAAAAAATACCCCCTATCTAGAAACCGATCTAACTAATCCTTTAGGGGTTTATGGACAATCAAAGTTAAGGGGAGAAGAGGAGATTAAAACTGTTAATTCTCAGGCAATTATCCTGCGTACTGCTTGGGTTTACGGCAGTTATGGCAAAAGTAATTTTGTCAAAACCATGCTGAGATTAGGCAAGGAAAGAGAGGAGTTAAAAGTAGTTGTCGATCAGGTGGGAAGTCCCACTTGGGCCAAAGATATCGCCACGGCCATTACTCAGCTTTTAATTAATGTCGATAATCCCGCAGGAATCTATAATTTTACTAATAGCGGTGTTGCCAGTTGGTTTGATTTAACTAAAGCGATTTTTGAGGAGGCAAAAATAAGCGGTATTCCCTTAAAAATTCAGAGAGTAATTCCCATTACTACTGCTGAATATCCTACCCCAGCAGTGCGTCCAGCCTATTCGGTTCTTTCCGGTCAAAAAATCTCGCAACAATTGGGTTATATTCCTCCCTATTGGCGGGATTCTCTCAAAGCTATGCTCAACCAACTATTTAATCTTTAAAACTATGAAAGCACTAATTTTATCTGGTGGTAAAGGTACGAGGTTACGTCCCCTAACCTATACTGGAGCAAAACAGTTAGTTCCCGTTGCCAATAAACCAATTTTATGGTATGGAATCGAGTCAATTGTCGCCGCAGGAATTACCGATATTGGCATTATTATCAGTCCCGAAACCGGGGAAGAAATTCGTCAGACCACGGGCAGTGGTGAACAGTTTGGGGCTAAGATAACTTATATTCGCCAAGAACAACCAGCTGGATTAGCTCACGCGGTCAAAACTGCCCAATCTTTCCTAGCAGATTCCCCCTTTATTATGTACTTGGGTGATAACCTAATTGAGGATGATTTATCGCCCTTTTTAGACTCTTTCCAAAAACAGTCCCTTGATGCTTTAATTCTCCTGCGAAAAGTGTCTAATCCTAGTGCTTTTGGGGTGGCAAAAGTAGATGAAACTGGCAAAGTTTTATACTTAGTCGAAAAACCCAAAGACCCCCCCTCAAATTTAGCTTTGGTAGGGATTTATTTTTTTGCCCCCACCATTCATCAAGCGATCGCATCTATTCAACCTTCGGGCCGGGGTGAGTTAGAAATTACCGATGCTATCCAAGAATTAATCAATCAAAATAAAGCAGTAGAAGCCAATAAACTACTGGGTTGGTGGTTAGATACGGGTAAAAAAGATGATTTATTAGAAGCAAATCGGATTATCCTTGATACCAGTCTAGAAATCGCTTTGCAGGGAGAAATTGATGCTAATAGTCAGGTGATCGGACGGGTACAAATTGGTCAGGGTAGTAAAATTATTAATAGTACCATTCGCGGTCCTGTCATTATTGGAGAAAATTGTCACATTGAGAATTGTTTTATCGGTCCCTATAGTAGTGTGGCTAATGGAGTAAAATTAATCGATGCCGACATAGAACACAGTGTTATTCTCAAAGATGCCAGGATTATTGGCATTCATCAGCGCATAGTTGATAGTGTGATCGGACGACGGGCAAAATTAGAAATTGCCCCCCAACGTCCAAAAGCTTTACGCTTTATGATCGGGGATGATTCCCATGTAGAATTAGTGTAGTTAATGGGGATTAACTACCCCTTTAATTAGGGTTTGCGGCAAAAAGTTTTTCCTGGGTGTAGGGTGTAGGATTTTACCGATTTTCAGAGGTTCAATTACCTAATTTTCAGGGAAAAAGTACCTGAATTTTCCCCCCAATCACTCCAATCGCTGGCACTTTTTGAGGGGAAAAAAGTCTAAAAGCCTTATCCAACAAGGTTTTTAGATTTATTCAGCCAACCCTAACTATGTTACAATCAAGAGTCTGACCTATTTTACCGTTCTAGAACTATGACGCAACAGTATCGCATTACCCTACTACCCGGCGATGGCATCGGGCCGGAAATCCTCGCTGTCACCGTAGAGATACTGAAAGTCATCGGTAAAAAATTTGACCTCCAGTTTGACTTCCAAACCGCTTTAATTGGAGGGGCAGCCATTGATGAAACCGGCAGTCCCCTCCCCGAAGCAACCCTGAGCGCCTGTAAAAATAGTGATGCTGTTCTCCTGGCCGCTATCGGGGGTTATAAATGGGATAATTTGCCCCGGCAGCAAAGGCCAGAAACGGGATTATTAGGCTTAAGATCTGGCTTAGGTCTTTTTGCTAATTTGCGTCCTGCCACCATTTTTCCGCAATTAATCGACGCTTCTAGTCTCAAACGGGAGATTATCGAGGGAGTGGATATCATGGTCGTCCGGGAATTGACCGGGGGTGTCTATTTCGGTCAACCGAAGGGGATTTTTGAGACAGAAACGGGAGAAAAATGCGGTGTAAATACCATGGTTTACTTGGAATCGGAGGTGGACCGCATCGCTAAGGTAGCCTTTGAAATTGCCCAAAAACGCGGCAATAAACTCTGTTCCGTCGATAAAGCTAATGTTCTCGATGTTTCCCAACTCTGGCGCGACCGGATGACGAAAATGGCCGCTAATTATCCCGATGTGGAACTTTCCCATCTCTACGTCGATAACGCAGCCATGCAGTTAGTCCGGGCCCCCAAGCAATTTGATACTATCGTCACGGGCAATTTATTCGGTGATATTCTCTCCGATGAAGCGGCCATGTTAACCGGTAGTATCGGAATGTTACCCTCCGCTAGTTTAGGGACTGCTGGGGTGGGAGTTTTTGAACCCGTCCACGGTTCGGCCCCAGATATCGCCGGCCAAGATAAAGCCAATCCGATCGCCCAGATTCTCAGCGCTGCTATGATGTTAAAATATGGGCTAAATCAGCCTTTAGCGGCAGCATCGCTGGAAAAAGCCGTAGAAAAAGTCTTAGAGTTCGGTTATCGTACCGGAGATATTTTCTCGGAAGGTATGACCTTAGTGGGATGCCAAGCTATGGGCCAGGCCATCCTAAAAGTTTTAGAATCCTAACAAAAGTGGCATAATCGGAAATCGTCATATACCATTGATTTAATAAATATGTCAATTTAATCGTGGGGAGACGAGTGATATGGTAGCCCTATCCGAGAAAACCGAACAACAACGTGTCGATATGGAAATCCCAATTTTGTTAGATCCTACTGTCTTACGGGCGGCCAGACGCATTTATCGCATCTACTGTACCCTCAATAGCAGAGTTAGTAAACGTCCTTTTGGTGTCGCTATTAACCGCAACAATCATCGGGGCCAATTAATTTTTAACAATAAACCGATTCTTCTCCCCGGGGAATGTTTCGTCCCGATTAAGCAAATCGAATCGGAAGCCTATTAATTTTTGTGAAGATTTGCCCTGAATATCTTGCCAAACGTCAGCTAATACCCACTGGCGTAGTTTTTTTGTCTAATATAGAAGGATGTTCGGGAATAATCTTAACTCTAGCCTAATCCAAGACCTCGATCGCCTAGAAAATCGTCTTCAGGAAATTCCCCTCGAACCGGGGGTGTACTTCCTGCGCGACCAAAATGGCGAAATTCTCTACATCGGTAAATCCAAAAAACTCCGGTCTAGAGTCCGTTCCTATTTTCGTCCCAGTCAACCCCTCAGTCCCCGCATTGCTTTGATGGTACGACAGGTGACAGAAATTGAATTTATCGTCACCGACACGGAAGCAGAATCCTTGGCCCTGGAAGCTAATCTAATTAAACAACATCAGCCCCATTTTAATACTCTCCTCAAGGACGATAAAAAATATCCATACATTTGTATTACTTGGTCGGAAACCTACCCGCGCATTTTTATCACCCGCAAACGTAGGATAAATAACCAAAAAGACCGTTATTATGGTCCCTACGTCGATACTAGGCTGCTGCGGCACACTTTACACCTAATTAAACGCACTTTTCCCCTGCGTCAACGTCCCCAACCTCTTTTTAAAGACCGTCCCTGTTTAAATTATGATATCGGTCGTTGTCCGGGGGTTTGTCAAAAATTAATCAGTCCCCAAGATTATCGAGAAACCTTGCAGAAAGTAGCGATGATTTTTCAGGGAAGGACGGGGGAATTATTAGACAAATTAGCGACAAAGATGCTCGCAGCGTCGGAAAACCTAGATTTTGAACAAGCGGCCACGATTAGGGATCAAATTCGCGGATTACAGGCCCTTAATACCGATCAAAAAGTCTCTTTACCTGATGATACCGTATCCCGGGACGCGATCGCTTTAGCTAAAGACGAGCAGCATTGTTGCATACAATTATTCCAAGTGCGTTCTGGTCGTTTGGTGGCACGTTTGGGATTTTTTGCCGATAGTCAGTCAGCAAACGAGGGAGAAATCCTGCAAAAAGTCCTAGAAGAACATTATTTATCGGTGGAAGGGGTGGAAATTCCCAGCGAAATCCTGTTACCCTGCGAATTACCGGAAGGTGAGGTGTTAGCGGGGTGGTTAAGGGAAAAAAAAGGTCGCAAAGTCGAGTTAACTGTCCCCCAACGGCAAAGTAAAGCGGATTTATTAGCTATGGTCGAGAAAAACGCTCTTTATGAGTTAGAAAAGACGAAAAGAAGCGCCGACCGGGATTTACAGTCTTTGCAGGATTTAGCGGTAATTCTCGATTTACCGGCACTACCCCACCGCATCGAGGGTTATGATATTTCTCATATTCAGGGTTCTAATGCAGTCGCGTCGGGAGTGGTGTTTATCGATGGGGTGGCCGCTAATCAACATTATCGTCACTATAAAATCAAAAATCCCGAGGTTAAAATCGGCCATTCCGATGATTTTGCCAGTTTAGCAGAGGTAATTCGCCGGCGTTTCCGTCGTTATGCCGAAAATCCCGATAATATTGCCGAAAGTGATGATTTTCCCGATTTGGTCATGATTGATGGGGGAAAAGGACAATTATCGGCAGTGGTGACAGTTTTAGGGGAGATGAATTTATTAGAACAGGTAAAAGTTGTTAGTTTAGCTAAACAGAGAGAGGAGATTTTTTTACCAGGAGAATCCTCTCCTTTAGAGACAGATAAGGAACAACCCGGAGTGCAATTATTGCGTCGAGTCAGGGATGAAGCGCACCGCTTTGCTGTTAGCTTTCACCGACAACAAAGGATGCAAAAAAGTCGCCGTTCCCGTTTGGATGAGATACCGGGGTTAGGTTTTAAGCGACAAAAAGAGTTATTAGCTCATTTTCATTCTCTGGATTATATTCGCGAAGCTTCCCTAGAACAATTGCAACAGGTGACAGGAATTGGGGAACAATTAGCTAAGGAAATTTATAATTATTTTCATCCTAGGTAGGTAGGCGTTAAAAGTTGTCAGACACCCCCCTTATCAAGCTATCCATTAGTCACATCTTTCTTAACATAAAATTTGACAAAAAGAGAAAAGTGTGCAAGATGGCTCAAGGGGGTTCTATGGGGGGA
>NZ_JADBTF010000396.1:0-4644 GCF_020246295.1 Microcystis sp. M090S1
CTAACTTCTCATCGATACCCAAAAAGCGCCGAATACTGGGGTCTTTGCTGTCGGCAAAAGTGGCAATATTTTGGGAGTTAATCCCAAATTCTTCCCCTTGAATTAAACTAAAAACGATCGAGCGGACGGCATTCGACCAAGGGGGATCACCATCGGCCACGGCCGGGGCCAAGGGTTCCTTAGATATTACCACTTAGTTTACCACTGATAGGGAATAATATTAGTATCATAAGGTAAGCGATCTTCATCTGGTGCGTCTGCCTGAAAAGCGACCGAGTTTAGATGCAGTGCAAAAGCTTCCCGCTCGCCAATTGTCTGAAAACCATGCCAAATACCGGGAGGAATTTGTACCAGTTTAGGAGCCAATTCGCCTAAAAATATCGTGTTAATTTTGCCTCTGGTGGGTGAGGTTTCCCGATCATCGTAAAGGACAAGTTTCAACAGTCCTACAATGACGGCAATTTGATCAATTTGCGTTGTGTGTCTGTACCAAGCTTTAACAATACCGGGCAAAGTTGAAGTAATATAAACTTGTCCAAAGCCGGGGAAAATCTTATCATCAGCCCGTTGAATTTCCATGAGTCGTCCTTTTTCATTTGGCAATAACTTGAGAGGGCAAACTTCTACACCTTCTATCCATTGCTCATTAGATTGTGTTAACTTTGTCATAGCTAAAGACTTAAGAACCATTTATCACTATAAGGAACCACATAATGAGCCACTATACTACAGATATTGACCATTTGCGTTTATTTCTATTTACCACAGATGCTTTATTGGCTAAACAAGCCGAGCAAGTAGGGATTGATAGTATCATTGTAGACTGGGAACGGATTGGTAAACGAGAGCGACAGATTAGCTATTCAACCCAAATCAACGCCGATACACCAGAAGATGTGGTTGCTCTAGCTGAAGTTATCTCCATCCCAATTACAGTAAGAATTAATCCCTTAGATAACAATACTTCTGACGAGATAGAAACTGCCCTAGATTCTGGAGCTAAGATTATTATGCTACCGATGGCAAAAGTTCCCAGTGAGGTAGATAAATTTATTTCTCTAGTCAATGGAAGAGCTAAAACCCTAGTCCAAATTGAGACTCACACATTAGTAGAACATTGCCATGAGCTTAGAGATCTAGGTTGGGACTATAGTTATATTGGACTGAATGATTTAATGATTTCACGCCAAAAAAACTCTATTTGGGATTTACTGGCAGATGGTACAGTTGAACAAATTTTTCAAATTTTAAACAATCGTATCGTTGGATTCGGTGGAGTAACGAGAATTAGTGGCGGCAACCCTATACCCTTCCTCGAACTTCTGCATGAGATGGCGCGGATCAATTGCGGTTTAAGTGTTTTGAGGCGTACTTTTAAAAACGAAATGAGTGGACGGAATCTTCAGGCGGAGATCCAAGCGATTCGGGCTGCTTGGGTAGCGGCGCGTCTTCGCAGTCGGGAAGCAGTTTTAGCAGATCAGCTCACATTTTTAAAGCGACTGGGAGCAAATTAGAATTATGATATGGCTTATAGATCAAAACGCCAAGGTTATGGACGTAGCTGTTATTATCCCTTTATTCAACGGCTCTCAATGGATTCGACAAACACTCGAGTCAGTATTTTCCCAGTCTCAACCACCGAGAGAAATAGTAGTGGTTGACGATGGTTCTGAGGACGAATCCCTAGAGATTGTCAAGTCTTTTTCAGGTATCACTTTATTACGAAATCCTGACAAGGGTTCTCATTGCGCCCGCAATTTTGGATTCAAACATACTACTGCGCCTCTAGTAGCATTTCTCGATCAGGATGACATCTGGCATCGAGATCACCTGCGCCTTATGAGTACGATCCTAGAACAATTTCCCCAATCTGCTGCTTGTGTAGCCAATTGCGCCCATTTTTATGAAGATAGCCTAAATTTTCCCTCTCCAGTCCTCAATTCTCAGTTTTTTGCTCCTTGGGACTTTTTCCCTACCAATTCTGTCGCCACTCCCTCAGCTGTTGTGATTCGACGCGAAGCACTCGATTCCATCAATGGCTGGCCAACACAGTTTACGGGAACTGCTGTAGATTACTATACTTGGTTAAGGTTAAGTGTTAATCAATCTCTGATAAGAAACCATTGTATTACGGTTGGATATCGTCGCCATAATAATTCTCAGGGGACGAAGTTAAGACTACAAAACCTTGAAAAATTAATAGATAATCACATAAACACTTTAGCAGATGCTCTTCGTTATCGGGTTTCTGTCTATCCCCAAGATGCTGTATTACTGGAAAATAGATTGAAATCATTAACTAATATGTTGGATATTATCACAGCCACTATCACTGCTGATCAATCACTGCTGGTGAAAGGTGCTATTTCCTTTGAAGAAAGTCTAGCTAATGAGTCAACTGCTTTTATTAGCTCAATGTGTAACTTGCTGTTATGGTTTTTATATCCTTACTTAGATCCTCAAGAATTTACTTTGAAAATCATCCTCGAACATTGGCCAAATAAGGCAGCCAAAACCCGCCAAGGATTGAGAGAGCGAATTGCTTTAAGCAGAATCCTTCCGAGACATCTATTAGCACATCCATTTGACCTAAGTTTATGGGCTTTATTAGTAGAGTTTGCACCTTTGATAAGCAATAAGCTTATGCCCCGATAAATTCCTCTGACAAATTATATAATCATTAATTCAATCAACAATATGGCTACTAATACCCTCATTAAAAATCGATTGAAAAACTTACAACACTTCGCCCCAAATATTGTAGGTGAATTTATATATTTATGGAAAGATAGACAATATGATCCCCCTAAAGAGCAAAGAGAAATTTTGAAGAAATTAGCAACCGATTCCACTGAACATCTTAATAAACGCTCTTTATATAGTCATTTATTAGGAACTTATAGAATCTTGAAAAAATGGAACTCATCTGAAGAGATTTGTCTAGCTGGTCTTTATCACAGCATCTATGGAACTTATAGCTATAGAAAAAGTTTGGTTAATCTAGAACAAAGAGGTATAATTAAGGATGCTATTGGTTCTGATGCTGAAAAATTAGTTTACTATTATTGTCTTGAAGATAGAAAACATTTCCCCTCTAATTTTGAGCAAGTTAATGAATTTAAACTGATAAATTATCGTGATAACAAGGAAATAATTTTAACTCAAACAGAGCTTAGTGCTTTAATAACTATTCGTTTAGCAGATCACTTAGAACAATTACCTTATACCCGTGATTATCGTCATCAAGAATTTTATCTTAAAGCTAAACCTTTCCTGACTCAAAAAGCTTATGCTGATTTTCTGATGGCTCATAGGAGAAAAATTTAATTATGGTTAATAAAGATGAAATTTAGTATTGTTATTACAACCTGCAATCGTTTATCGTTGCTTAAAAGAGCAATCGCTTCGTCCCTAAATCAATCTATTCCCTGTGAAGTCATTGTGGTTGATGATTGTTCCTCTGATGGTACAGCAGAATATATTCAAAGCCTGGGGGAAGATATTATCTTCTATCGTAATCTCAAGAATATGAGGCAATCCTTTTCGGTAAATGTAGGGGTTAAAGCTGCTCAAGGAGATTGGATTAAACTACTCGATGATGATGACTATCTTGCCCCTAATTGTATAGAGGAAATAATGAAAAATATTGCTCAGTATCCCGAAGCTGTCATTTGTTCCTGTCAGGCGACACAGGTGGATATTAAAGGAGTAGAAATCTGTCAAACTCCAAAAATAGGACTTGAACAGGCTTTCTATATCGCTCAAGCAGATATACACTATGGTATGCTCCTAGAAGAAGTTCCCTTCGGAACAACTAGCCAAGTTGCTTTTCTCAGAGATGCTTTTCTTAACTCAGGGGGTTGGGATTCAAGTTTAGATGACTGTTATAATGACATTGATTGCTGGCTTCGCATTGCTCAGTTTGGGGATGCTGTGTTTGTTAACTCCTGTTTGGTGTATCGAGTAGTTTGGTCTGGTAGTTATAATCAAAAGTCTTCATTGTTAAAGCGACTCAACACTAACATTTTGATCAAAGAGAAAATATATAACTTAGTTAATCCAAAATATCAGTCTGTTCTGCCACCACTCTCATATATATGTAATTATGTTAAACTACATTGGTTATTAGTGGCCTTAAAACAAAAACATTTTGTTTTCGCCATCAGAATCTCTTTTCCTGCCGTATTATCTATGAGGTCTTGGAATATTTTAGTTAAGGCAATGAGATCCCGTAATAATCGCCCTTCCAGAAAAAGCGTAATTTTAAAAACTACAAAGTGAAGTGACGCAATCCTTCCCAGTATCCTTGCTCAAGCTTTCAAAGGAGAATTATTATCTCGTTCCCAGGTAGAACCTGGGAACGCTCTCTTCCGGTTCTACCTGAATACTACTTTAAGGCAGAGCCTTCGATATTGTGTTCCAAGGCTCTGCCTTGCAACAAGGAACCTTCGCTCATGATGCCCAAATCGACGATCAAAGATTAGATTTATATAGCCTAGAAATTGAACAATGGTGGCAAATTTTCCCGCTTTTATGGACATTACCGCGAGGACAACAGGGTTTATTATCTTGGGTGAGAACTCTTAAGGGGAAAGAAATTCAAATTCAGACTCGTAAACCCCATAGTATTAACACCGATGGCGA
>NZ_JADBTF010000397.1:0-9576 GCF_020246295.1 Microcystis sp. M090S1
AGAAAATCAAGATTGGCCAGTTAGCGATCGCAGCAATTATCTCTTTAGCGAATAATTAGGGTTTAGTGAAAAAGTTTCTTGGTGGAGTCAGTATTCAGTATTCAGGAGGAGATAGGGGGATAGGGTTTTGGGGTGATAGGGTGATGAGACAGCTTCCCCATCTCCCCACTTCCCCACTTTCCCACTTCCCCACACCCTCTTTCAAGTCAGGAGATTATTTTTATTTATTCTCCCCACTTCCCCACTTCCCCACTTCCCCACTTCCCCACACCCCACACCCCACTTAAAAACATCTATGCTTAATCTCGTCTCCCTTCCAGAAATTCCCGCCGCTGCTTGGAAACGTCCTCTAGGCAAAGGTTGGGAAAAACCCTACAGCGTCCGCTACGCCAGCAATTTAGATGATGGTCCTTGGCATGGGATGCCTCTAGGAGGATTTGGGGCCGGTTGCATCGGACGTTCCCCCAAAGGTGACTTTAACCTCTGGCATCTGGACGGCGGTGAACACAGTTTTAATAGCCTTGCGGCCTGTCAATTTAGCATTTTTGAACAAACAGAAGACGGAAGCGCCCAAGCCTACGCTATGGCGACGGAAAGCCCGACGGATGGAACATTATCGCGCTGGTCGTGGTATCCAGCCGAAAAAGGAACATATTCTGCCCTTTATCCCCGCAGTTGGTACGAGTACAAAGATGTTTTTCAGACTCAATTAATTTGCGAACAATTCTCACCGGTTTGGGCGCATAATTATCAAGAAAGTAGTTATCCTATAGCCCTATTTGAATGGACGGCTCATAATCCCACCGATAAACCGATTACTATTAGTATTATGCTGACTTGGCAAAATACAATCGGTTGGTTTACTAACGCGATTAAATCCCCAGTGGTTAAGGTGAGAGATGATGGTAGTCCCGTCTATGAATATCAATCAAAATGGGGGGAAAGTGAGGGTAATTATAATCAATGGATTGTCGATAATTTCCGCGTTGGCTGTCTAATGCGTCGGGATTACGAAAACCCCGGGGAAGGGGATGGACAGATGGCGATTGCTAGTATCACTAATCCGAGTCTAGAGGTATTTTATCTGGGTAAATGGAACCCTGCCGGCGATGGGGGCGAAGTTTGGGACTATTTCGCCATGAATGGCTCTTTACCGGATATTGAGGACGAAACCCCCGCCGAAAAAGGGGAAGAAACGGCCACGGCCATGGCGATTCGTTTTACCATTCGTCCGGGGAAAACTCGCAAAATTCCTTTTATTTTAGCTTGGGATTTACCAGTCACCGAATTTGCCCAAGGAATTAACTATTATCGTCGTTATACGGACTTTTTCGGTCGCAATGGTCAAAATGCTTGGGCGATGGTACGCACGGCTTTAAAACACGGCGATACATGGCGAGAAAATATTATTAACTGGCAAAAACCGATCCTAGAACGCACCGATCTGGCTGCTTGGTTTAAAATGGCTTTATTTAACGAATTATATCTGTTAACTGACGGCGGTACTCTCTGGACGGCAGCCACGGAACAGGATCCTATCGGTCAATTTGGGGTCTTAGAATGTATTGATTATCGTTGGTATGAAAGTCTTGATGTGCGTCTCTATGGGTCCTTTGGGTTATTGATGTTATGGCCGCGCTTAGAAAAGGCCGTCATGGAAGCTTTTGCCAGGGCAATTCCCAGCAGTGACGATACTCCTCGGATTATTGGATATAACCAAGCTAGTGCCATTCGTAAGGCCAAAAATGCCACTCCCCACGATTTAGGTGCGCCCAATGAACACCCTTGGCAAAAGAGTAATTACACCAGTTATCAAGATTGTAATCTCTGGAAAGATTTAGGCAGTGATTTTGTTTTATTAGTTTATCGAGATTATTTATTAACGGGGGCTAAAGATGAGGATTTTCTGCGGGAATGTTGGCCGTCAATTGTCCTGACTTTGCAATATTTAAAAACTTTTGACCTTGATAAGGATGGGATTCCCGAAAATTCTGGCGCGCCAGACCAAACCTTTGATGATTGGCGTTTACAGGGAATTAGTGCCTATTGTGGTGGTTTGTGGATAGCGGCGCTAGAAGCAACGATTAAAATTGGGGCAATTCTTGGAGAAGATACAGCAATTTTTGCTAGTTGGTTACAGCAATCTCGCGCTATTTATCATCAGACTCTCTGGAATGGAGAATATTATAATTTAGATAGTGGTAGTGGTTCCGATGTGGTCATGACTGATCAATTATGTGGTCAATTTTATGCCCGTTTATTGGCTTTACCGGATGTGGTAGAAAATCAATACACGCAATCAGCTTTAAGTAAGATTTATCAGGCTTGTTTTCTCAAGTTTCATGGGGGAAAATTTGGGGCGGCAAATGGGTTAAAACCCGATGGTACTCCCGAAAATCCCGAGGCAACTCATCCCTTGGAAGTTTGGGTAGGAATTAATTTTGGGTTGGTGGCTTTTTTACTGCAAATGGGAATGGAAAAGCAAGGATGGCAAATTACAGAAGCGGTGGTGAAACAAGTCTATGAAAATGGCTTACAATTTCGCACTCCAGAAGCGATTACATCGGTGGGAACTTTCCGCGCCTGTCATTATTTACGCGCCATGGCTATCTGGGCTATCTATGGGGTTTTGACGGAATTTCAGGGATAAATTTTCTTGGAGATATCCCCCTTTTCTCAACTTCAATTTCTCCCCTTGAATATTGGCTAAAAAATGTTCACCATGTCACACCATGGGCGATTGGTGGGGGTGTATAGTGTAGGTCTTTTCTTCGATCAGATTTGCTCATCACCACAACCTTAAAAGAGTCGATTAATTTAGATAGTCAAGAGCTTATTTTATTCTTGTTCTCAAGTGCGAAAAACCATTTAAAATTGAAAATCAACAAGGATAGGAAAGCCCTGTAACTGGAGGATCATGGCTAAAATTGTCGGTGTTCATGGTATCGCGCAAGAATTTAGGGGTAGCCACACGATTTCTGCTGAGTGGTTGCCAAGTCTCAAGGATGGATTGAAACTCGCGGGAACCGAGTTAGAGTCCGATACTGATTTTCGTTGTGCGTTTTACGGAGATCTTTTCCGGGGAAAATCGAAAGCGATCGGCATTCCGAACTACGATGTTAATGATATCGATTCCGATTGGGAAAAAGAATTACTCCAGTCGTGGTGGCAAGAAACGGAACGATTAGAAAATAATCATCCGAATACAGATAGCCTTTTGAGAGAAAAATCTACCCCAAAAATTATCCAGAGAGCTTTGTCGGGGTTAAGTGAATCTCGGTTTTTCGGTAGCATTGCCGAGAAATTGGTTATTTCTTATCTTAAGCAAGTGGGGAGCTATTTACACGATCGAAAGCTAAAACAGCAGATTCAAGAGCGAGTAATAGAATGTATCGACGAAGATACGCGGGTACTTGTGGCTCATTCTCTCGGTTCGATCGTCTGTTACGAAACTTTATGTCAGCATCCAGAATGGCCGATTAAAGTCTTTGTTACTCTCGGTTCTCCTTTGGGGATAAGACAATTAATTTTCGATCGACTGCAACCATCCCCCCGCAATAACCTGGGGTGCTGGCCCGGAAATGTGGAAAGATGGGTGAATATCGCGGACGATGGCGATGTGGTGGCGTTGACAAAGCAACTCAACCCTTTATTTGAGGGAACTGTCGAGGATAAGCTAGTTTATAATGGTTGCGAGGCTCACGATGCCAAAAGCTATCTTACGGCGGTTGCAACTGGGGAAGCAATTCGATCGGGGTTAAGTAGGTAGGTGTTAAAAATTATCAGACACCACCCTGATCAAGGGGGGACTAAGGGTAGGGTTGATTCATGAATCAACCCTACTATAAATCAACTCTAGGACTAAGGGGGGATCGAACCTAAAATCCATTTTTAATTTAATTATAACCAGCTACTTAATCGATTGATGGGCAATGATATGGATGAAGAAATCAAGTATTATCTAATTGCTTGTGGGACAAAGGATTACAACGCATTCAACCAATTACCCAGCGTCGAGACGGATTTAGAACTGGTGAACAGTCTGTTTACCAGTGGTTTTGGATATGAAAGAGTTCTGCCAAGTTTACACTTGAATCCCACAACTAACGATCTTAAAAAATTATTCCCTAATTGGCTTCGGGATAGAGAGCGACATGGAACGAAAAATATTCTTATTTTTTACTATTCTGGTCATGGCGAATATTGTCAAGGTGATGGACATTATCTCATACTGGAAGACACAAATAGTGACGATATACCTTCAACGGCTTTACCGACTCAAGACTTAGTTCGTCCTATTAAAAATAACCAAGTAACAATCTCTCAAGTTCTCTATATTATTGATACTTGTTACTCCCAAAGTGGTGTGGGAGATATTATAAAATTCGTTAGCGATGCGATCCAGTCCTACCAACCCGTCCGGGGAAATAATATCGAAGTTTACGCAATCGCAGCTTGTCGGGCCAAGGACACGGCAAAGGAAGGAGTATTATCGAAAGCTCTACAACAAGCTCTGGATAATATAGAACCGAGCGATCTGGTTTTGGGAGGATATGTTGAACTGAATCGATTAGTTAATAAAATGAATCGGGATATAGTCGATGGTCAGAAGGTTAAATATAACCTTGCTGGGATCGAAACCTATGCTCAGTTTTTGCCATTCTCTCCGAAAACTGCGCGAGAATGGGAAAATCAACGATTTAATTTAATCGAAAAACTTTTCAATATTTTAAATATTAATTCCGATAATAGTTTATTTTTAATCAACTCTTTTCTGTTAGTCTATGAAGATCCCAAATCGTCATCTATTTCAAACATAGAAGAGCTTAGAGAAAAACTAAAAGATTTGTCTAGTAAGCCAGTTAATCAAGAAATATGTCCTTTGATTTTATTTTCTGAATGGTGCAGGTTGAAGTTATTTAAGGATCAAAACCGAGATATTGCTGAAGATATTGATACTTGGAAAGGTAAAGCTGTTCGATATAGGGATGGTGTGCAGTTAGACACAATCAAGAAATATGCGAGAGAATTGTGGGATAAATTTAATAAAAATATCGAACTAGAAGGAAGAATACAAATTGTAATCTCACCCGCAATTGATAAACATAATAATACTGGCTTACAAACAGAATATTTTCATGTAAATACGATGTTTTTTGTGGGAATAAACGATAAAATTAAGTTATGGAATATCTATAAAAAAGAACAAGGTTTTATGTTAGAAGAAATGCAAGATAGTTTCTATCAGGTAATTCCTGAAATGTTTTACTATTTACCCAATCGAGTGAGACTAGAGATTGAATTTTTCCTTCCATTTGCTTTGCTGAAACACTCCCTAGAAGATATTAAGTTTAGATGCGGTGAGGGGCCATCTATCGGATACGAGTATCCTGTTTTTATTAACTCCTTCGATCGCTATTTTGATGAAGATTTCCGAGAGATACGCGACGAGATCGAGGAGATCAAGAGAGCTTTATGGGAAAATAATAGCGATCTTGACCAGAAACATTACTACATCGGAACCGAACCATCGATCGCCGATCTGGAAGAGATCGTGGAATCCCTGCCGATCGCCGTCTGGAGTCGAAACGCCGGCGAACCGATGACAGATAACGATCTAAAACCCTCGGAATGGAAAAACTGGCCCGATAATATCAAAGAATTACGCAGAAACAAGCGAAAAATCGCCCTTTTCTGGGACGATCTATACCCCAAACCCTCCCCGAGACCAAGACCTCTAAACACGAGAGTGGTGGAATCCAATGGCCAATAAACCAGTTTCCAAAGCAGAAGACCTTCGCATCTATCGGGGTTTGACCCTGAGTGCCGATAGTTTACCCACACCCAAAGAACAAAGAAAACACCTCGATCGCATCCCACCGCCACCCCCTTGGCGCAGTTTTAGCCTGTCCCCGGAAGAATGGACAAAAGCGGCGAAATCGCAGAAAATACCGCCCGAACAGGGAAAAATCGACCCTAGGGCTTTAGGATTCGTCGCGGATAGGAAAGCGGTGGAATTGGTGAATGCTGCCCTCTGTTTGCGTCGTCCCCTACTGATTGAGGGCAACCCCGGCGCCGGCAAGACTTCCCTGGCCTACGCAGTGGCGCGGGAATTGGGACTACCCGGCCCCTACCGTTGGTCGATCGTTTCCCGCACCACCCTTAAAGAGGGTCTTTATGCCTACGATGCGATCGGACGGTTACAGGAAGCTTCCCTACAAAGACAGAAAGTGGGAGAGGGGGGAGAGTACGAGGAACCAGATATCGGCAGCTATCTAAGATTAGGTCCCATGGGGATGGCTTTTAAACAATCCCGTCCCGGACGACCGGCGGTGCTGCTAATTGATGAGATCGATAAAAGCGACATCGATATGCCTAACGATCTCCTCCATATTTTCGAGGAGGGATTTTTTGAGATCCCAGAATTGACACGATTAAAAACCGGCGACCAATCGGTTCTTCCCTATCGCGGTCAACAGGACGACAGCGAGGAAAAAATCCCGATCGATCGAGGTTGTGTGCCTTGTCAGGAGTTTCCGCTAGTATTCATGACCAGTAACGAGGCCCGGGAGTTTCCCCCTGCTTTCCTGCGTCGATGTTTGCGTTTAAGACTCGAACAACCCGACAACGAGGATGATTTCTATCGGATACTAGAGCAACGTTTCCCACCGGAGAGCCTAAATCAATTGGACGAACCGGCCAGAAATCTGATCCGGGAATTTCTCGATCGAATCAAACGCAAAGACAAACTAGCCACCGATCAACTGCTCAACGCGGTCTATCTGTTACTACAGGGAAACGACCTCACCGACCCCGATAGCAAGCTGCTAGACACCATCTTTAAATCCTTGCAAGGGTAGGGGGATAGATGGAAGGGAAAAAAGCTATCTGGTGGGAAGACGAGAGGGAAATGGCAGAACTGATCTGGTGCGCTGCTTACCTCGATCGAATTATCGCACCTTGGTCGATCGAGCAGCCCGGACAGTCGGAAGCAACCTCATCTAATGATCAGGATGATAACCGGTCATCCGGCAGCGGTGAAGAAACCCCTCCCCCCGGAGCGATCGAGTCAACGATTCCCGTTGTCCATCCCGAAAACATCGATCGCCCGACGCAGACCTCCCGGAAGCGCGATTCGGTCGAGAGCGATCGTTCTTCTCCCGTTCGCGTCCCCGATCCCTTTCCGATACCCGAACCCACCGCCATCAGTAAGGCAATTCTCCCCCTAGCGCGTCGCGTGCCTGGATTACGGGCCGACGAGTTGGATATCGAGGTTACAGTGGAACGGACGGCCGAAGCGGGGGGATTACCGATGCTCGCTTTCCGTCCCCCCCTAGAACGTTGGTTAGAGGTTCACCTGTTGATCGATCGCTCTCCCCCGATGGAATTTTGGGGAGATCTAGCGGGGGGAATGACCACCCTCTTCCGTTGGCAAGGCTTTTTTAGGGATGTGCGGGTTTGGTGGTTCGAGACCGGTGAAAATGAAGCTCGTTTGCTTTCCGGTGCGGGGCAAATCGAACGGAACCCTCGCAGTCTGGTTGCACCCTCTGGAAACCGACTTTTTATCGTCCTAACCGATACTTTGGGGAAAGCTTGGCGATCGGGGTCTGCCTTTGCCACCCTAGCGGATCTGGGCAAAGAACACCCCGTCACCATCGCTCACATTTTCCCGCAGGAGCTATGGCAACGAACCGCTTTAGAGGGGGCAATACTCCGGCCTTTGATCGCACCGGGTCCCGCTTCTGCCAATGCAATACTGCAAGTGGGGGAAAGACTCCGCACGAAGCAGATTCTCTATCGGTTCCCCATTTTCAATCTATCCCCCGCTCACTTTGCAACCTGGGCGAAATTTATCGCTGGGAGCGGTGGTAATTCCATTCAGGGGGTTTTAATGGGAGCAACCACTGCGGGGGTGAATATGGGTGAAACCGGAGAAGAAGAGGCAGCCGCTCCGGAAGCGGAATCCCCGGAAGAGTTATTGAGAGGCTTTTTAATCGATGCCAGTCCCTTGTCCCGAGAACTGGCTAAAGTGCTGGCGGCCGTTCCCCTGATTCCTCCAGTGATGCGATTGGCACAGCGGCGATTTTTACCCGATAGTAAACATTGGCATCTAGCGGAGGTCTTTTTTAGCGGACTGGTCGAAAAATCTACCTTTAGTCCGGAAGGAGCGACGGTTCCGGATGCTTGGTACGATTTTTACCCCGGCATTCGTCAGCTACTATTGGCAGATAGTGCCGCTAGACGCACGATCGATATTTGGCGCGGCATCGGCGATTATATTCGCGACCATTACGGCGAATTTCGCGATTTTCAGGCTCTAATCCCCAATCCACAGGGTTCTCTAGCGGATGCAGTCAGCGATCGCTCTCTCTACTTTGCCGAGGTGGACGCGGCTGTTCTCCGCACTTGGGGGGGAGAGTACGCCGATATCGCCCAAAACATCGAGGAGAGAGTGAGGCAGCGAAAACAGGAAATCTTGACCCCCGAAAAACTCCTAAAATTCACCTTCGAGACCCTATACGTCGATAAACGGGGAGAAATTACCAAAAGAGAACCCCTGGAGGCCTACTACTACGAGGAACCCCTAGGGGAGGAAATCGAACCCCTGACTATGGTTGCTATCCCGGGGGGAACTTTCCTGATGGGTTCACCGGGAGAAAAGGACGATTACAAGTCTGAAAAACCCCAACACCCCGTGAGCGTCAGTGCCTTCTACCTGAGCCAGACTCCGATTACACGGGCGCAATGGCGGTTCGTGGCCCACCTACCGAGGGAAGGAAAAGACCTCGATCCAGACCCCGCGCGCTTTAAGGAAAGCGATAACAACCCCGTCGAGTCCGTGAGTTGGTACGATGCGATCGAATTCTGCGCCCGTCTGTCCCGTCACACGGGAAAAAATTACCGTTTACCAAGCGAGGCCGAGTGGGAATATGCTTGTAGAGCGGGAACAACCACTCCCTTCCACTTTGGCGAGACGATCACGGCAGAACTGGCGAATTACAATAGTTCAGAGGTCTATCAACAAGAAAAGGCGAAAAAATCCCCAAAGAAAACCACCCCCGTCCGCTCCTATCCCCCCAACGCCTTCGGGCTGTACGATATGCACGGGAATGTTTGGGAGTGGTGTTTAGATCCGTGGCACGGTGATTATCAAGGCGCACCGCCCACAGACGGGAGCGTTTGGGACGAGACAAATAATGATAATCGTTATGAAAACTTATTAAATAGTATAAATGAACTCTTGACGGATAACCGAATTGGTGTACTGCGGGGCGGTTCTTGGTACAGCTTTCCAGATTACTGCCGTTCTGCTTACCGCTACAACAACATCCGCCGCGACGACAACTACTACCTCAGCCTCGGTTTTCGGGTGGTGTGCGGTGCTGGGAGGACTTTGTAACCCTTTTCCCCTTTTTTTCCCTTTTTTCCCTCATTCCCTTTTCTGGAATTTTTTTAGGCAGGTTATAGTACAAGTGTATTAGTTTAGGGGTCAATTACCTGGGGGGTTTGATCCCCCCTGCCCCCCTTGATAAGGGGGGTTTGATCCCCCCTGCCCCCCTTGATAAGGGGGGTGCC
>NZ_JADBTF010000398.1:0-8892 GCF_020246295.1 Microcystis sp. M090S1
AACGAGGGTTCGAATCCCTCTCTCTCCGTACCCAAAGCACCTTATGAGTAGGTAGGCGTTAAAAATTATCAGATATCCCCGTTATCAAGGGTAGGGTTGATTCATGAATCAACCCTACCTTATCAAGGGGGGATTAAAGGCAAAATCCATTTTTAATTTAATTATAACCAGCTACTTAGGTAGTCTTGCAAAAGTAATTTCCCGGTTGAGACAGGAGATTACTCTTATTTATTATCTTCTCCCCTGCTCCCCACTCCCCACCTCCCGCTCTCCTATACCTTTTAAACAGGATTTAGTCTAATTCCCCATCGGTAAACCATCTTTACACTTAGCTAACCACTCCAATAAACTATCTAACTGCTGTGGTGGTTTTACCAATCCTAAACCCCTAACCGTCACCTGTTTGGGACTATAAACAAAGCGTGATTGTATATGTTGGGGTAGGTGTTCTTGTAATAATTTCCACGCTGGTTCCTCCATGGGAGTTTCGAGGATAATATGCTGTTTTCCATCGGGTTTAATGCGCGAAAAACCGAGGGATTTAGCCAGATGTTTTAACTCGATTACCTTAAATAATTGTGCCACTGGGGAAGGAATTGCCCCGTATCTATCGACTAAATCGGCGGCAATTTGTCCTAAAGTTTTCTGAGAATTAGCAGTAGCGATCGCCCGATAGACATCCATTTTCTGCTCCGGATCGGATATATAATCATTAGGAATAAATGCCGTCAATTTCAGATCGATTTGGGTATCCTCCACTGGAGGAATTTCTTGACCTTGAATTTCCCGCAAAGCTTCCTGTAACATTTCCATATATAGATCAAAACCGATCGCTTCCATTTGTCCCGATTGTTCCGCACCTAATAAGTTACCCGCACCGCGAATTTCCAGATCCCTAGTCGCTAATTGATACCCCGATCCTAACTGGGTAAATTCTTGAATTGCCTTTAATCTTTCCCGAGCGGTTTCTGTTAGTTCTGCCTTGGCCGGATAAAGTAACCACGCGTGCGCTTGTACTCCCGATCGCCCCACCCGTCCCCGCAGTTGATAGAGTTGCGCTAAACCGAATTTTTGGGCATCTTCAATGATAATCGTGTTAACTCTGGGAATATCTAACCCCGACTCCACAATAGTCGTACAGACTAAGATATCCGCTTCCCCATTATTAAAAGCTAACATGGTGGTCTCTAATTCGGACTCATCCATACGACCGTGGCCGATGGCAATTCTAGCACCCGGAATCATCCCTTGAATTGCTGCCGCTTTTTCTTCAATTCCCTCGATTCTTGGTACTACATAAAAAACCTGTCCCCCCCGATCCAATTCATTGCGAATTGCCGTTCTAATCACATCAGAATTATAACTGGAAAGGTGGGTTTGGATGGGACGACGAGAGGGAGGAGGTGTGGTAATTAAACTCATTTCTCGCACCCCAGAAAGGGACATATAAAGAGTCCGGGGAATCGGTGTCGCACTCAAGGTTAACACATCAATATTACTTTTAAAAGCCTTAATTTTCTCCTTTTGATTGACCCCAAAACGCTGTTCTTCATCAATTACCAATAACCCTAAATCTTTAAACTCCACCGCTTTACTCAATAACAACTGCGTCCCCACCACTATATCCAATTCCCCCGTTTTCAAGCGCTGGACGATATCTTTTTTCTCGGAATTGGTGCGAAAACGATTTAATAAACCCACATTAATGGGATAGGGAGCAAAACGTTCTTTCAGGGTGTGATAATGTTGTTGGGTTAAAATCGTTGTTGGTGCTAATAAAGCCACCTGTTTATGACCCGTGGTGACAGCTTTAAAAATAGCACGAATGGCCACTTCTGTCTTACCAAAACCCACATCCCCACAGACTAATCGATCCATCGGGCGATCGCTTTCTAAATCCCGTTTCACATCCTGTATCGCTTTCAGCTGATCAGCAGTGGGTTGGTAGGGAAAAGAATCCTCTAACTCCCGCTGCCAGGGATTATCCATCGGATAGGCAAAACCCGATTTTTTGGCACGTTGGGCGTAAATATTGATTAAATCAACCGCTAACTTCTTAACCGACTTCCTGACGCGGGCTTTCGTCGCTTCCCACGCTTTGCCAGAGATTTTATGTAATTCAGGCTCTTGACTACCTGTATGACGATAACGGGAGAGATTATCGAGAGAATCGGCAGGAACCCGCAATAATCCATCAGCATACTTAATAACTAGATAATCTCGACCTTGCACTACTCCGCTAATTGTGCTTTCCTGCTTTTCTAGTTTGATAAACTGCCCGATGCCATGGTGTTTATGTACTACAAAATCGAGGGGACGGAGTTTGTTCACGTCCACCTGTACCGAGGCTGCTTGCCGACGTTTGCGGACGTAACCGGCAGTATTTAAAAGATGTTGCCCGAAGAACTCTCGATCGCTAACGACGACTATGCGATAGGTGGGTAGGATAAAACCTTCTAATTCAGCTAATCCTGAGTATTTTAGGGCTGTAGCGGTGTTTTGAATGATTAAGCGCTCGATCGCCCCAAAATCGAGGGGATTGGGGATAAATTGGGACGGACAGTCGTGTTCCTGTAATAACGAGACTGTGCGGGAGGGTTGGGCAGATATTAACCATGTAGCATACTTATTTACTTTAATACCGCTATAAATCTCTCTTTTTCCCCGTAAAATTTCCGCTAGTTTGGCGAATTGCCCCGGATTGGTGGGAATCGGACGACTGGAGAGATTAAGGCTATTTTCGGACAGGTGATCGTCTATTTCCGAGAGGTAGAGATGGGGAAATTTAGCCGATATTTCCAGAGATTCGCCAAAAGAACGGTGAATTTTCGGTAAAGCTGGTTCTATCTCTTGCCAGCGTTCCCCAATATATTCTATCCAGCGATCGCTTCTAGCTTGACAGCTTTCCAGTTCATCAAAGGCAATAAGGGTATTTTCGGGGAGATAATCCAATAAAGAGGCAGGTTGACGGAAGGAAAAGCCTAAAAATCGCTCAATTCCCTCTGGATAAATGCCATTAGCCAATTTTTCTCGCTCTTCAGCCCCCAGATAATCGGCCACTGTCGGGGGAAGAGAAGGGGCAATCATCGCCGCGAAGCTAGTGGGAGTAAGAAGCAGATTGGGTATAGAATCGAGCGATCTTTGGGTTGCAGGGTCAAATTCTCGCAATTTTTCCAATTCATCGCCGAAAAATTCTAACCTGACTGGTAATTCTGCCGAAACTGGGAAAATATCAACGATATCGCCGCGACGACTCCATTGCCCTTCGGTTTCTACCAGTGAAACCCGTTGATATCCTAATCTAGCTAGGGTTAGATCGAGTTTTTTGGCTTCTATAACCCTTCCTACCTCAAAATTATCGCTATATTGCTCGAAAACCTCTCTAGGGGGTAAATGGGGCTGCAGGGCCTTTTCGGTGGTAACGATCGCAATTCCAGCCTCTTGATGACTGATTGCCGATAATACCTGCATCTGTCCCCAAATCATCTCGGATTCCCGATTAAATGTCTCGTAGGGGCAAGCTTCCGAGGTGGGATAAAAGAAAACACCTTTCCACGTCATCGCTTCTAATTGTGCCGCCCAACGTGCCGCTTCCTCCAGGTTGGCACAGATAATTAAAAGATTTTTTCCTTGACAACGGGCGAAAGCTGTGCTTATTAATCCTTTCGGTAAGCGGGCAAGGCCAGTTAGGGTTAAATTGCCGTTTTTCTCCAGTTTTTGGATAAGTTCGGCAGTTAGAGGCGATTTTTCAATGTTGCGAATAACGGAGGCAAAAGTCATTTTTTAGTGATCGGCGCTCGGTTTTTAGTTAAGCTCTACTGAATTTAAACTGCCTATGGGGATTTTTAGTACAAATGCTCAGGCTTCCTCTCCCAACTCTGGCACTCCAGTGCAGTCTTAACGAGTAATTTAGATAAGTGGGTGGGTGGAATTAAATATAAGACGAACGTAGGTTGGGTTGAAGCATGAAACCCAACACCCCCATAAATTACGCTACCGCTAACCCATCCGACAAATAATTGTGCCTCCCTACTTAGTCAACAGCTTATCAGTTATCAGATGTGAGTTCTCAGTTCACCCACTACTTTTTGGGGTTAATTTTTTTGGGCTTTATTTGACTTGACCAGAGGGGGGTCGCAGGCGCACGGATTCTCCATTATCTATATAATATCATGTCAAGCCCTAGTTAGCAAGAGAAAATTTTTTAATTGGGAGCAAAAGATCGAAGGACGAAAAACAAGTACATCTATACCGAGATATTTTCAGAATGATAACGATTCTCACCGACTGTGATAAGATGAGAATCATAATCAGACTCAGTTAATCCGATGGGTAAAAATTTCCAGTTAACAGCGATCGCTTTAACCCTGACTATAGCCAGCTTAACAGCTTGTAGTGGTCCCTCGGTCAAGGAAGAGGAAGCAAAGACACCCTTACAGGTGACAGTGAGTATCGTACCGCAGGAATATTTTGTCAAACGCATCGGCGGTGATAGAGTCAGTGTTAATGCCATGATTCAACCCGGGACAGATCCCCACACCTATGAACCAAAACCCGAACAATTAAAAACCACAGCCCAATCGCAAGCCTACTTTAAAATCGGTGTATCCTTAGAAGATGCCTGGAAAGATCGCTTAAACAGTATTAACCAACAGATGTTAATCGTCGATACCAGTCAAGGAGTAGATAAAATCCCTTTGACAGCAGAACATGATCACGATCATGATCACGCTAAGGAAGAAAAACATCAAGCTGGAAAAAACACCCTAGATCCCCATATTTGGTTATCACCAAAACGAGTCAAAGCACAAGCAGAGACTATTTATCAAACCCTAGCACAACTCGATCCCGGTCAGGAAGCTATCTATCGGGCTAACTTTCAGAAATTCAGTCAGGAATTAGACGCATTAGATCAAGAAATTCGGCAAAACTTGACAGGGATCAAAAACAAAAAATTTATGGTGTTTCATCCCGAATGGGGCTATTTTGCCCAAGATTACGGTTTAGAGATGATTGCGATCAAAATCGAAGGCAATGAACCGAGTGCTGCCCAGTTAAGTCAACTAATCAAACAGGCAAAAAAAGAGAATATTAAAGTTATTTTTGCTCAACCGGAATTTAGTCAGAAAAGTGCCGAAACTATTGCTAGGGAAATTGGGGGACAGGTAATCCCTATCAGTGCCTTTGCTCAAAATTGGAGTGAAAACCTGCGACAAGTTTCCCAAAAAATGGCCACAGTTTTAAATCAGTAATTGCTTGTATATGTCAACGATCATTACCATTAATAATCTCTGGGCCGGCTACGAACAGGAACCCATCCTCGAAGATATTAATTTAACCATTGAAGAATTGGATTTTCTCGGAATTATCGGCCCGAATGGAGGAGGAAAAACTACCCTCCTTAAGGTTTTACTGGGATTAATTAAACCTTGGCGCGGAGAAGTCAGTATTTTGGGGCAAAGTGTCGAAAAAGGTCGGGAATTAGTCGGTTATGTGCCGCAGTTTGTCGAATGCGATCGCTCATTTCCCATCACTGTGGGTGAGGTGGTGAAAATGGGGAGATTGAGCAGCAAAAAACTCTGGCAAGGCTATAGTAAAAAAGATGAGGTAAGGGTAGATAAAGCTTTAGATAGTGTGGGAATGTTAGCGTTGAAAAAAAGGTCGATTGCCGAACTTTCGGGAGGACAGCGCCAACGGGTTTATATCGCTCGCGCTTTAGCGGTAGAACCCCGTCTCTTGATTTTAGATGAACCCACTGCCAGTGTCGATCCCCAAATGCGTGCTAGTATTTTTTCCCTGTTGCAAGAATTGAATGAGTGGATGACCATTTTAATTATTTCCCATGATCTGGGAACCCTATCTACCTATGTTAAATCGATCGGTTGTCTCAATCGTCGTCTCTATTATCACGGCCAAAAATCTCTCACTGCCGCTATGTTAGAACAAGTGTATTGTTAAAAGTTTTCTCCCTTTCTACTGTCAAAACCCTTGACAAATCCCCGCACTTGACATACACTTATATATAGAATGGGAATCCGTGCCTGCCTGCGAACCCTCTTTTTTTAGGTTAGATAAGCGTCAAAAAAATAAAAACCTAATACCTGACCAGGGCTAAAGACTTATACGAACAAGACTATCTTGCTTGGTTAGAAGAAACGGCCAAACAACTGCGACAAAGACAGACAGATGTATTGGATTGGGGAACCAACAGAGACAAAAATTATTATTATTAGTTGTAAATTTCATTATGACTAGGCTCAATGTAATCGCTGTTATCTTGTTGATTAAACTTTAAAATTGTCATTGCTTGGGATAGGAACGCCAAGGGCGATCGCTTACAATAGGGGGCAAACTTTTAGAAAGCAACCTTTATTACTATTCTTACTCATGCCCACTCTATCAAGCTTCTATGGAATAAAAATCACCATGAACTATAACGATCACAATCCGCCTCATATCCATGCCGAGTATCAAGATTATGAAGCGGTTATAATGATTCACACAGGTGAAGTTTGTGGTCAAATGCCCAAAAGAGGACTAAATTTAATATGGGAGTGGCTTGATCTACACCAATCTGAACTATTGGAGAACTGGGAAAATGCGAGTCAAAGAAAACCTCTTAACAGAATCGATCCCCTTCCCTAAAAAGGAGCTATTTATTCATGTTATCTGTGTGGAATATCTGGATAAGTATCAATTAAAGCTAACCTTTAATAATGGAATAGAAGGGATTGTAGATTTAGAACAAGAATTGTATGGAGAAATCTTTGAACCCTTAAAAGATAAAAGTTTATTTCAAAAAGTATATGTCAATAGTCGGACAATAGAATGGCCAAACGGAGCAGACTTTGCCCCTGAATTTTTATTTGAAATTGCTCTCGACAAGCAACCAGTTAGTATGGTCGGTGATAGTGTAGGGTACGCTAATAAAATGTAACGTACCAAATTGTTTTTTTAACAATAATTATCTGATTTGCGATTATTTTGGACTTTAGTGCGATCAGGTTTTCTTCTCATGGTGTGATCGCTTTTTGTGAGGTGAACGGCGATCGCCAATTGCCGTCTTGACTTAAAAAATAGTTACTTAACACGCTTTTTTGCTTTTAATCATGACGAATTTGTAATTATTCTGCGTTACGCTAACACATTCTACCGTGCTACTATTCTGGTCAGTGCGATCGCTGATCTTGTAGGTTGGGTTTCGTTACCTCAACCCAACATTGCCTTTATTTCTTACCTTAATTTTTTGGGTTTCACTTCGTTCAAACCGACCTACAGTGCGATTATTTGCTTTATAATTTTTGCTAATCCAGGCTCTTCGGGACTTGGTATGGTTCGATGTGGGGGCATAAATCGACTCAATCCTTATCTGGCAAGAGATTTAATTGATTAGTTCGCTCCAGATCGCCAACAATTGACAAAAATTGCGGCAATGTCTGTCTCTATAAAGGTTTCATTCCTTATAACCCCGTCCATTGCATAAGACAAACCGAAGAACCCTAATCCCTTACAAAAAAATACTCCGAAATCCTCGTGAACTTTATTTTAAGTCACCATGCCGAAGAAAAAATTATTCAACGCCAAATCTCTTTAAAAATATTGCAGGACATCCTCAATAATCCTGAGCAAATTTTAGAAGAAGATGGACTCAAAGTTTATCAAGGTACGTTTGTCGCCATTAACAATAAAACTTATCTTCTGAGAATTTACATTAATGACTTAGTTGAGCCTCAAAAAATTGTTACACTATATGTTACCAGTAAACTTAGAAAATATAGGCAGCTATCAAATGAAAGCTAAATATGATGCTGAAGTTGACGTTTTAACAATTACCTGGCATGACACACCCGTAGAAGAAAGTGAGGCAATCAGTCCGGGGGTTATTCTTGACTATGATCAAGCAGGTAATGTAATCGGGATTGAAATTCTTAATGCTTCTCGAAAAATCGAGAATTTTTCTCCGAATGTGCAGGTAGCTATTTCTTCTCGATAAAGGTGATCGCTGATCCTGTAGTGCGATCGCCGATCTGTAGGTTGGGTTGAGGTGACGAAACCCAACATTACCTTTATTTCTTACCTTAATTTTTTGGGTTTCACTTCTACATTTTATTCCATACCAATATCACTATCAAAGATCAGCTTTTCTGAAGCTCCTCACATCTGATCATAAATTCCTTCTTCAACATAACGATGAAAACTGGAATATTGCCAATCTTTCGGAGCGTTTACTAATCCATGATGCACGGGATTATAATGGATGTATTCGAGATGATTAACAAAATCTCGATCGCCGTAGGCGCGCCCTTGGCGACCATCTCGAACTTGATGCTCCCAAAAGCGACGTTGCCAAATAGCCTTTTCTCCTTTATGTTGTCGAGATGTTGAAATTTTACCCTGATATTGAGAATGACATTGACGGCTAAAATAACTTTTAATTAATCGCCAACCAGTTGAAAAATCTGCATCCGTTTCAGGCAATGTCCAAAGAGCATGAATGGGATCTGGTAAAATGACAATAGCATCAATCTTAAAATGATGTTGTCGCATAACATATTTAAAAGCATTTCGTAGTAAATCCACATTTTCAGGTTCACACAAAATTCTGTGACGATTCTATGTCACAACTGTAAAAAAATAAGTGGCTCCTGGTGTTTTTGCTCTACGGTATTGCATCAAGTTAGAATAACATTTATTGGATTGGTGTTTACGCAACTGGCGTTGGGTTTCGTGCCTCAACCCAACCTACCAAACTACCGATAGGGAGTATCTGGGGAAAAAAGTCTTTCTCGAAACTAAGATCAATATTCTTTAACACTCGAAAGTCAGGAACTTGAACCCGTAGTAACCGCATTGTCAAAACTCCTGTAATCCTATCCTCTTGCTCATCTGCTT
>NZ_JADBTF010000399.1:0-2902 GCF_020246295.1 Microcystis sp. M090S1
TAAATCCGTTGAGTATAGGCTACATATCAGGAGAGGCAATAGGCACACTTGCAATAGGCAAAAGGAGCAATAGATAATCAGTTTTTAATAACCGGATTTAGTATCACATCTGATCACTGATAACTGATAACTGATAACTGATAACTGATAACTGATAACTGATCACTGTTCCTATTGACTAACACCCGCAGATTTAAGGGCTTTTTCCATTAAAATTACATGGGTACTGCTTTCCTGTCCCTGGTTGGCAGCACGACGCTGAATATAACTGCCGTCGGATTGTAATTCCCATGCTTGCCGGTTATCTGACAACATGATACCGAGAATTTCTTCCAGTTCCTTGGCGATCGTTGGTTCATCGATGGGTGTCACTGCTTCCACGCGACGAGTCAGGTTCCGCGTCATCCAATCGGCGCTACCAAGATAAACCTCCTCCTGACCACCATTGTAGAAGTAAAAAATGCGGGAATGTTCCAAAAAGCGGCCGATAATGCTAATTACTCGGATATTTTCGCTCACTTCCGGCAATCCGGGCCGTAAACAACAGATCCCACGAATAATTAAGTCAATCTGCACGCCAGCACGAGAAGCGGCGTATAAGGCTTCTATAATCGGTTTATCGACAATAGAGTTCATTTTTGCGACAATGCGCCCCGTACCGCCATTTTTACAGTTTTTGGCCTCGCGATCGATCATTGCTAACATCCGTTTTCGCAAACTCACCGGAGCAATTAAAAGTTTGCGATAGGATTGCTGACGGGAGTATCCGGTCAGAAAGTTAAATAAATCGGTGATATCTGCCCCCAAATCCTCGCGACAGCTAAGTAAACCCAAATCAGTGTATAATTTAGCCGTTTTTGGGTTATAATTACCGGTGCCAATATGGAAATAACGACGGATTTTATCCCCTTCTTTTCTGACCACGAGAACCACTTTCGTATGGGTTTTTAGACCAACTAAGCCATAAACAACGTGAACTCCGGCTTGTTCGAGCTTTTTCGCCCAAGTAATGTTATTTTCCTCATCAAAGCGGGCTTTTAGTTCCACTAACGCCGCTACCTGTTTACCATTTTCCGCCGCCGCAATCAGGGAATTGACAATCGGGGAATCTCCGGAAGTACGATACAAAGTCATTTTAATCGCTAAAACATGGGCATCATGGGCAGCCTGGTCGATAAACTGTTGTACCGAGGCACTAAAGGAATGGTAAGGGTGATGAACGAGAATATCGTTATTGCGAATTAAAGTAAAAATATCTTCGCCATCCTGTTCTAGGATCCCGTCTTCGTTACCGTCAACTATTTCTCGCAATCCCTGTAAAACCGGTGGGGTGACAGGATTCCAAGGCGGATCTTTCAGTTCGGGACAGGGTAAAGACATAAAATAAAATAAATCTTTGTGTCCCAGCAGTCCATCCACATCGTAAACATCGATCTCCTCAAGTCCGAGATCGCGCATGATCCGGTTTTTAATATTGCTAGGGGTAGAACTGTGAATTTCCAGACGTACTGCCGATTTACCGATGCGGCGCTTGCGTACTTCTTCCTCGATCGCTAATAATAAATCATCGGCCTCATCTTCTTCGACGGAGATGTCAGCGTTGCGCGTCACCCGAAAAGGATAACATTCTTGAATGATCATGCCGGGGAAAAGTGCCTCTAAATTGTGCATTACCACCTGTTCAAGCGGTACTCCCGTCCAAATCGAAGCTTTTCCGTCTTGGTGGCGTAATTCTTTGGATAATGCCAGAAAACGGGGGAAAACCTGCGGTACTTTCACCCTGGCAAATAGTTCTTTATCGGTGTCGGGATCGCGAACGACTACGGCTAAATTGAGACTAAGATTAGAAATATAGGGAAAAGGATGACTAGGATCCACCGCTAGAGGAGTTAAAACGGGGAAAATATTTTGTTCAAAGTAATCATGGAGATAATTGCGCTGTTCTTGATGTAAATCCACATAGTTAATCAGATGAATTCCCTGTTCTACTAAGAGGTTTTTCAGGGTGTGTTCAAAAAGATGATCCTGCTGTTGCACAAGGGGACGCAGACGTTTACTTATCTCGGTTAGCTGTTCTGAGGCAGTCCTGCCATCGGCACTTAAAACGGCTACATTTGCCTCTACCTGTTGTTTAAGAACTGCCACCCGTACCATAAAAAATTCGTCGAGATTGGCACAAAAAATGGCGGTAAATTTTAATCTTTCCAGTAGGGGAGTCCGAGGATCAAGTGCCTCATAAAGCACGCGATGATTAAATTCTAACCAGCTTAATTCTCGGTTAAAGTAATATTGCGAATCTTTAAGATCGATTTCGGAAGTTACGCTAGGAGCTTTAGCCATAGAGTCTAATACCTAAATAATAGATTAAACAGTTAGTAAGAAGCCACTTAAGCCTAAATTTGACTATTTTGGGCGTTTTTTTAGGCTACACTGCCCCAGATTAACCAAAGTTACCCCGATTATCTTGGATGCTAATCCTACTGATTCTAGCCTGACCGGGGAAAAAATCAATTTATTAAAAGGTTAAGAAATCAATCCCGACAGATCAAGGTTAAATTAATCTTTCAGTGAAATTAGAGTGTCAGGAAGAACAATAGGCATAATTTGCTGAGAATATCGTCTTTAAAGCCTTGCTTTGATTATAACACAAAGTCGAGCCGATTTGTTAAATATATCATCTCAAACTTAAGGCAATAAACCGAATCAGAATATTTGATAAGGATGATGATTAGATTGCCAATTGACCATTAGTTGATATATTTGTGTTTGATAAAAATAAGATAACTCATAAGCTAATCTTAAGTCTCTTTCCAAGTCTTCTTGGCTCTTCGGGAATTGTTATGCAAATAATTAACTTAAAATAAAATTCGATGAGAGCAACTACGCTCAAAAGTAGCTGAAA
>NZ_JADBTF010000004.1:0-7786 GCF_020246295.1 Microcystis sp. M090S1
CTCTACTCCAGATACAGTCAACGGTACAGCCATTTTCAAGTGAAAAATGTACCCAGTAGCCTCTTTTCAATTTTTTCTTAGAAGCGACCTGCAGTAAGGGTTTTGTTAATTTTCTAGTATTTATGTATGGGGGAAGTCCAGTTATAGGAGTATAGGCGGTTAGAATGCGTCTTAGCTTAGACGGCAAATGTTTGCAGAAGCGAACGTGCTTGAGGTGTGGCAAGAGGAGCTAGAAGCTGATAGGCAAATGGTCATTCCCAGCGATTACCGACCTGAACAAGGAAATTACAGATTTTTTCAAGCTAGGATTAAAGATTTTGTATCGAAAAATACAAAACCGGCCAAAGTGACTGTTTAGGATGGATTTTTTGAGAAGCTTAAGAACTGATCCATACATCAAAGGAGTTTTCCATGCCCGAAACGCCACAAGAAGTCTTGAAAATGATTCAGGACAACAATATTAAGATTATCGACCTGAAATTTATTGATATGCCAGGTATCTGGCAACATTGCTCGTTCTACTACGATCAAATCGATGAAAGCTCTTTCAGCGATGGTGTTGCCTTCGATGGTTCCAGTATTCGCGGTTGGAAAGCAATTAACGAATCCGATATGGCCATGGTTCCCGATCCTACCACTGCTTGGATCGATCCCTTCTACAAGGAACCTACCCTAAGCATGATCTGTAGCATCAAAGAACCGAGAACCGGTGAATGGTATAGCCGCGATCCTCGCTCTATTGCTCAGAAAGCGATCGATTATCTTAGCAGTACCGGTTTAGGTGATACCGTATTTTTTGGACCGGAAGCGGAATTTTTCCTCTTTGATAGCGCTCGTTTCGACCAAACCGCCAACGCCGGCTATTACTACATGGATAGTGTCGAAGGTCGTTGGAATAGCGGTAAAGACGAAAAAGAGGGAAATCTTGCCTATAAACCCGCCTACAAACAGGGTTATTTCCCCGTTAGTCCCACCGATACCTCTCAAGATCTTCGCACGGAAATGCTCTTAACCATGGCCGACTGCGGAGTTCCCATCGAAAAACATCACCATGAAGTCGCTACTGGTGGTCAAAACGAGTTAGGGATTAAATTCTCTACCCTAGTACGGGCCGCCGACTACTTGATGACCTACAAATACTGCATTAAGAACGTGGCTAAGAAATACGGTAAAACCGTCACCTTTATGCCCAAACCCATCTTTGGTGATAACGGTTCCGGGATGCACGTTCACCAGTCTATCTGGAAAGATGGTCAACCCCTGTTCGCTGGGGATAAATACGCCGGACTTAGCCAAATGGCACTGTACTACATCGGTGGTTTGCTTAGACACGCTCCCGCTCTCTTAGCTTTAACTAACCCCACCACCAACTCTTACAAGCGTCTCGTCCCCGGTTTTGAGGCCCCTGTAAACCTGGCCTACTCCCAAGGTAATCGCTCCGCTTCGATTCGGATTCCTTTATCGGGAAGCAACCCGAAAGCCAAACGTTTAGAATTCCGCTGTCCTGATGCCACTTCTAACCCCTACCTCGCTTTTGCAGCTATGCTCTGTGCGGGTATCGATGGAATTAAAAATCAAATTGACCCCGGCGAACCTCTCGATGTGGATATCTACGAACTCAGCCCCGAAGAATTGTCAAAAATACCCTCTACCCCCGGTTCTCTAGAAGCAGCTCTGGAAAGTCTCGAAAAAGATCACGCTTTCTTGACCGATTCTGGTGTCTTTACCGAAGACTTTATCCAAAACTGGATCACCTACAAACTCGATAACGAAGTTAACCCGATGCGCTTACGTCCCCACCCCTACGAGTTCTCTCTCTACTACGATGTCTAAGGTTTGATTGACCAATCATTAATCCTAGGGTGGGCTTTTGTCTGCCCTTTTTTTTCCGAATCAGCAAGTCAGTCCCGATGAAAAAATTTTCACCCCCGCAGATGAAAGAGGTTTCCTTCCCCACACCCCACACCCCACACCCCACACCCTGCCACCACCGAAAAACTTTTTGCCGCAAACCCTAGTATAATCCCTTGCTGCCAATTAAGTAGGGAGGCACAATTATTTGTAGGATGGGTTAGCGGTAGCGTAACCCATGCGGGCGTTGGGTTTCATGCTTCAACCCAACCTACGTTCATCTTATATTTAATTCCACCCACCCACTTAGCATAAAATACGATTAATTGACTGGTATTTTGGGGCGATAGTTTATGGAACGCGGGTTATTGTGGACACCTTTATTAATTCTATTTATTTGGTTGGCTTGGAGTGGTTGGAATGAATACCAAAAAGTGGAAATCTATCGAGTATGGGCGGAAAACTTCCAGCGAGCTAAGTATGATATATATTCTGTCTTAGGTCAAAAAGATAAAATTATCACTTGGGGAAAGCCAACTCGTAAGGGAGTGATTAATTTACAAACTTTTTCCCTAGAGGAGGTCAAAGAAATCCGTCTGCTAGTTAATAATCAAGTGGTGGATTTAGATGCTCTTCCCCCCCAAGGTTCCCCTTTCCTAGAATTTATTTTTAAGGAGCGATCGCCTGAAAAAATTCCCTTTACTGAAGTTGAATTGGCTAGTCAGTGGGCGAAATTTTTACAACAACAAATCTTAATTTAATTGCGATAATTTCTAGCGCAATCTCCCCGATCGCAGGATACCGACAACTAACCATAAACCGATTAAACTAGCTGTAGCAAATAATACGGTACTAATAATAGTTAATTGCCGAGATTGGGCGCTGGCTGTGACAATGGCAGCCCCGATAATTAAGGAACCAATAATCACACTAAAAGCTAGTCGATTGGCGGAATTATCTAAACTGCGACGGAGATTATCTAAGTCGCGAATTTTCAGATTAACATTTAAAGTTTCCGAGGTTAAACCATCTAGTAAAACTTCGATTTGACGGGGAGATTTCAGTGAAAAAGATTTCAAGTCTAAAACTGTTCTTAGGGCAGTTTGTAGGGGAGTGCTACCGATTAACTGTTGTTCAAGAATATTAGTTAATAGCGGTTTGACTTCTTCCAGGATATTAATATCAGGATTAAATTTTCGGGCAGTTCCTTCTAGATTAGCGAGACTTTTAGCGAATAAACCTAAATTACCCGGAAGTTTAATTCTATTGCGACGGGCAATTTGCAAAAGTTCATAAACTACCTCACTAAAGTTAATTTGATTTAAATTGAGGTTATAATATTTTCGCAACATCCGCTCATAATCCACCTCTAATTGTACTAAAGTAATCGGCACCACTGACTCGGATAATTTAATAGTTAGTTGACTGCATCTTTTCGCATCTAAGTCAACAATTGCTAATAACAATTCTGTTAAAATTTGTTGAGTTTGCGGGTCTAATCTGCCCACCATGCCACAGTCAATTAAAGCTACTCTACCATCGTCAAGATAGAAAATATTACCCGGGTGAGGATCGGCATGAAAGAAGCCATCAATATAAATTTGTTGAAAAAATGACCGAAACAAAATCCTAGTTATTTCGCTTTTTCTTTGGGAAATTGCTTGCTCAGTTGCTGGTCTAGAAACATCGGCCTCTAAAATTTGTTTTCCTTCTAACCATTCTAACACTAATAGCCTAGAATTAGTTAAGTGCCAATAAATTTTAGGAATAACTAACTGTTTGGGTTCTGACCACCGACTCTGGGTTAAATTATAGCGTAATTGGTCAGTATAATGACCTTCTTGGGTGAAATCTAATTCCGCATTGACTGCTTTAATAAACTCCTCTGCTAAGTTAACAACGTCATAACTTTGACCAAATTCTGTCAGGGCAACTAAATCAGCAATTCCCTTAATTAAGGCACTATCTTGGGCGACAATTTTTTCGATCCCCGGACGCAGGACTTTAATCGCGACTTCCTCCCCGGATAATAAAGTTGCCCGATGAATTTGCCCGATCGATCCCGCGGCGATCGGTTGGGGATTAATATACTTAAATACCTGTTCGATCGGTTTTGCTAACTGTTCAGTGATGACTATTTCTATATCTGTCCAAGCAACGGGAGGAACTTGCGCTTGTAGGGCAGTTAAAGCCTCGATATAATTAGCAGGTAGCAGATCGGGACGGGTACTAAGTAACTGTCCCAATTTGACATAAAAAGGCCCCAATTCCACGAGGATTTTTTTGAGAACTTCTGGGGTGGGAATCTGGGGATTTTCTGTTTTTCCTAAGGTTAAAACCCCGCGCATATAGTCCCAACCGTTGCCGAGAACTATCTCAAGGATTTCTTTTTGTCTTTGACTGGTTTGGGGGAGTGAGAACACGGTATTATCAGTTATCAGTTATCAGTTATCAGTTATCAGTTTATCAATGGGTAAGTTAGGTACTTATCGATGGGTGCATCCCACATTTGCAGGAACACCGATAATCAGCAATTATCAGTGACTTTTAAATTATTACAGATATATCAGCAGCTGCCTGTAAGCATCCCACCGAAAAACTAATGCGCTCCGGGGTTTGGGGGCGGCGCCACGCCCCCAACGGGGGGTTTGGGGGGTAGAACCCCCCAAAAGCTTGGATTGAGCGATAAAACCGAAAGTAACGCCCGATTTTAGTAGGAAGTTTCCCTTAAAAAATCCCAACTTAGTAGATTTACAAAAATGAGATGTACCCCTTATCGATCCTATAACAATTTATCCAATTTGGGATCGGTTTGTAATTGCTTGAGAACTTGTTTAATATCTTGGGTACGATCTTTGTGGACAACGAGAGTCGCTTTACCGTCGCGAACAATTACCAGATCTTTTAAACCAATAGTAACGATCACTTCTTCCCGATCACTAGCATAGATAATAGCCCCCTCCGTATCCAAACCGACATGATTGGCCAGTTCAATATTTTTGCCCTTTGCTTCTAGTAATCTTTCCAGAGAATTCCAATCTCCCAGATCATCCCAACCGAAATTAGCGGGTAAAACGTAAGCGAGTTGGGTTTTTTCCATCAAAGCATAATCGATACTTTTTTTCTCTAAATCCTCATAGGCAGCGATGCCCCGATCGATCAGAGGTTGTAAAATATTATTAGCGTGGGTTTTTAGCTCCTCTAAAACCACTTGTCCCTGAAAGATAAACATTCCGCTATTCCAACTAAAAAGTCCCGTTTCTAGGAATTTTTCGGCCGTGGTGCGATCGGGTTTTTCCGTAAAACGACTAACTTTATAGACGGGTAAACCATTAAATTCGCCCTGATTTTCTCCCTGTTCGATATAACCGTAACCGGTGGAGGGATAATCGGGTTTAATCCCTAAAGTAACGATCGCTTTTTGGCTGACGGCCACTTCTACGGCCGCTTTTAAAGTGTTAATATAAGCCTCTTGATCACCAATATAATGATCGGCAGGAAAAAAACCGATCGCCACTTCTTTACCATAACGTTTTGCCACTTCTAAGGTGGCCCAAGTCACAGCCGGGGCCGTATCCTTGCCCACCGGTTCCACTAATAGGTTACTCTCCGGTAAATCGGGCAGTTGTTCGCGGACACCATCAGCGATCGCACTAGCGGTAATTACCCAGAGATTTTCCCAACCTGCCCCTAAAGATAATAGACGATCGGCCGTTGCTTGTAAAAGACTGCGACCACTACCATCAAGACAGAGAAACTGTTTCGGACGCGCTAGACGACTGAGAGGCCAAAAACGTTCCCCTTTACCCCCGGCGAGAATGACTGGAACAAGCGACTGATTCATAAAAATTGACACTTATCGGTTAAGTTGAACCGATTGTATCAGACGGCAGTGAGCGGTGAGCGTTTTCCTGACTCAAAGCTAAAAAGCGGGCAAATAACCCGCTTTTTAGCAAAAATAACCGAAATATTGCGATTAGAAATTCATTTCGGCCGCTTGTACTGTTTCCACTTGTTTTTTCTTAATAACTAAGAGGATTTGGCAGAGCATAATACCACCGAGGAATAAAACTAATCCTTTGATCCGGCCGGGATTTTGCAGGACAACTTCCGTATCTTTTTGACCAAAACCGCCGACATTGGGGTTACTGGTTAAAAATTGTCCCACTTCGATCGCTTGACCTTCCGAGACGATTAACTCAGGACCTGCGGGAATATTTTCCACCACGGGGCCAGCTTCGGAAGTGATGGTGACTTCATAACCACCGGCTTCGGTTTTGCTGATCTGGCTAATTGTACCTGCGGTAGAAGCTTTGAAAGCGTTATTATTGCTGGGTTCACCGGTGGGGTACACTTGACCGCGACCGCGATTGGCCCCTAAATGCACAGCATATTTACCGAAGTGAATACCCTTATTTTGGCTAGGATCGGGGGCCAGGACGGGGAAAACGATCTCTTTGTATTGATCACCGGGTAAGGGGCCGACGATAACCACGTTATCTTGACCTTCTTTGTAGGATTGGAAATAGACTCCACCGAGTTTTTCCTGCATTTCTTCGGGAATGCGATCGGGGGGCGCGATTTTAAAACCATCCGGTAGCATTAAGACTGCACCGACGTTTAAACCCCCCTTGGATCCGTCTCCTAACACCTGTTGACTGGCGGGATCGTAGGGGATTTTTACCACTGCTTCAAAGACGCTATCGGGTAATACCGAGTGGGGGATTTCAATTTCGGCGGGTTTTTGGGCTAAATGGCAGTTCGCGCAGACAATCCGACCTGTTGCTTCTCTGGGGGTTTCCGGGGCGGTTTGTTGCGCCCAAAAAGGATATGCTTGGGCAGATTGGGGGTTAATGACATCGCTGGTTAGGAGTAGGGAAACGGTAGCGATCGCCACGAGGACAGCTTTCACTAGGGCCTGTCTGTGGACTTGCGGGAAGCTTAAAAAGTTGAATGTTCTCATCTCTATAGGTCGAATAATTCCAAATCTCGTCACATTGAATAATCTAGGACCACCAGGGTTCTTCGCCATTGCGGAAGTCGGTTTCCGTCCAAGTGGAGAAGACGACTTTATCATTATCGGTGACGTTGGCATGGGCGAGGGCTAAGGATAGAGGCGCTGGACCGCGAACTACTTTTCCTTCGGCATTGTACTGGGAACCGTGGCAAGGACACATGAATTTTTCTTCGCTGGCATTCCAAGGCACCACACAACCTAAGTGGGTACAGACGGCGTTAATTCCGTAGTTGGCCAGGGTTTTGTCCTCTTGGACGACTAAATAGGTGGGGTCGCCTTTTAAACCTTGGGCTAAGGTGCGATCGCCAGCGTTATGGGTGGTCAGAAATTGACTGACAATCACATCATTGCCTAGGGCATCTTTAGCGGTGACACCGCCACCCGTACCACCGGCCGAGGGGGGAATAAAATACTTAACAATCGGATACAAAGCCCCCGCTGCTACTCCGGTAATTGTACCAAAGGTCAACAGGTTCATAAATTGACGACGCCCCAAATCGGGAACATCTGTACCGGAAACTTGACTCATTGCTCCTTATCTCCAAATGTAAATTTTTGTAAACTAATTCTCATCTAAGGGCGATTTTGTGCATCTCGATCAAGACGAAAACCCAGAGCTTAAAGAAGGTTTACAAGGGCTGTATTAGATTATTACAGATATTGAGTCACGGACAATTGCCACGGCAAAGCTGCGCCAAATGCGATCGCTGTTTGCTCGCTTTTGCCGAGATGAGAAACCGCAAACATCGAAAGAATCTTAAAAAATTTGATCCAATGGAAAAGTTAAGTCCCCATATACCTTTAACTTAAGTTAAGTAGCTGGTTATAATTAAATTAAAAATGGATTTTAGGTTCGATCCCCCCTTAATCCCCCCTTAGTCCCCCCTTGATAAGGGGGGTGTCTGACAACTTTTAACA
>NZ_JADBTF010000040.1:0-9414 GCF_020246295.1 Microcystis sp. M090S1
GATTCTCTCAAAATCTTGCACCTGTTTCGCGAGAAAAGCCACAAAACCCTTACCTTGCCTACATTTCACATTTATTCAGCAAACCCTAATTAAGCAGCCGATGATAACTCTTGATCGCTTAAAATCGAGATTATTTCCTAACTTTTAACTGCCGACATCTGCCGCATTTCTAAATACACTAATAAAGCGTTAACATCTGCGGGATTGACTCCGCCAATTCGCGAGGCTTGGCCGATGGTGGCGGGTTTAATTTTTGTTAATTTTTCCCGCGATTCCATTGACAAAGTTTCGATTTTCATGTAGTCAATATCGGGGGATAAATGACGGTTACTGTGGCGACTAATTTGGTCGATTTGATTTTGTTGTCGCTTCAAATAACCGGAATATTTAATTTCAATTTCTACCCCTTCTCTTTCGGCTAAATTTAAATCGGGATTACCTAAACCATAACGATCGAGATCGAGATAATGCAAGCTAGGACGACGCAGTAAATCAGCTAAAGAGAGAGAACCTTTAATTTTTTGTTCCGTATCCTTAACGATGGCAATTGCCACCTCATCCCGCTCTTTAATTCTCGTTTCGTGTAGGCGTTCTTTTTCAGCGATAATATTAGCTTGTTTAGTTTGGAATAATTGCCAACGCCGGTCATCAATTAAGCCAATTTCTCGCCCTAAAGGTGTTAATCTTTGATCGGCATTATCCGATCGCAATACTAAGCGATATTCGGAACGACTGGTTAACATTCGATAGGGTTCCCGCAGATCCTTAGTACACAAATCATCGACCAAAGTTCCTAGATAACTTTCCTCCCGGGGAAAAACAATTAACTCTTTTCCTAAAGCAAATCTTGCCGCATTAATCCCCGCCACCAGTCCCTGGGCTGCCGCTTCTTCATAACCGGTTGTCCCGTTAATTTGTCCCGCACAAAATAATCCCTCAATCTTCTTCGTCATCAGGGTTGGATAACACTGAGTTGCTGGTAAATAATCGTATTCCACTGCATAGGCAGCCCGCAACATCACACAGTTTTCTAAACCGGGTAAAGTCCGCAGCATTGCTAATTGAACATTTTCCGGCAGTCCCGTTGAAAAGCCTTGAATATAAAGTTCGGGAATATCGCGCCCTTCCGGTTCAATAAAAATTTGATGACTTTCTTTATCGGCAAAACGGACGATTTTATCCTCAATACTAGGACAATAACGCGGCCCTTTGGAGTCAATAAAACCGCCATAAATGGGGGATAAATGTAAATTATCTCTGATTAATTGATGAGTTGCCGCCGTGGTGCGGGTGAGATGACAGTTCATTTGTTCCCGTTCGATCCACACCTCTGGATCAAAACTAAACCAACGTACCTCGTCATCGGGCGGTTGCGGTTCCATACGGGAGTAATCCACCGAACGCTTATCGACACGGGCAGGAGTGCCAGTTTTTAGGCGATCGGTCTCGAATCCGAGACGATTTAGGGTTTCTGTTAAACCCACCGCCGCAAATTCGCCCGCGCGTCCAGCTGCCATAGACTTGCCGCCGATCCAGATTTTGCCGCCTAAAAAAGTGCCAGTGGTTAAAATGACGGCTTTAGCGGCGAAACAAGTGCCGAAATAGGTTTCTACCCCTAAAACTTGCTCATTTGCCCCTAAAATCAGGTCTGTGGCCATGCCTTCCCGAATAACCAGATTGGCTTGGGTTTCGACGATACCTTTCATCACCGCCGCGTATTCCCGTTTATCGGTTTGGGCGCGTAGGGCCCAGACTGCCGGCCCGCGAGAGGCATTAAGAACCCGTTTTTGCAGATAGGTGCGGTCGGCCATTTTGCCAATTTCGCCGCCTAAAGCGTCCACTTCGTGGGTTAATTGGGATTTAGCCGGACCACCGACGGCGGGGTTACAGGGTTGCCAAGCGATTTTATCGAGATTAAGAGTGAGGAGAAGGGTACGACAACCGAGACGGGCGCAAGCTAGGGCCGCTTCACAGCCGGAATGGCCCGCCCCGACGACGATGACATCAAATTCATCTTGAAAGTCTGCGGCTGAGGAGAAAGTCATACTCGATCGAGGGGAAAATTAATTAATCAGGCTAATATTCTAGCAATTTTTCTGAGTTTTCCCCCCAATATAATACAAGAATACTAACTAAGTCATTGACTAACACCAAAGCGATCGCATAAATCTAAAAACAATCTGTATAATCCCTATTTACCCTTGCCTTTTCAGGGCATTACTGGCTAAATATTATAGGTGCTTATCATATCTTCACGATCGTTTAAAGATTGTAATCATGGATTTACTTGCCAATCCCGTCGCTTTGTCGCGGATACAATTTGCCGTCACCGCTATTTTCCATATGCTTTGGCCGGTGTTAACCACTGGTATGGGCATTTATCTAGTCATTGTCGAAGGATTATGGCTAAAAACCCGCAATCCTGACTACTATCATCACGCTCGCTTCTGGGCAAAACTCTACATTCTCAATTTCGGCATTGGAGTTGCTTCTGGTTTACCCATGGCCTTCCAGTTTGGCATGAATTGGGCGCCTTTTTCGGAAGCGGTGGGGGACTTTTTCGGAACTATCCTCGGTTTCGAGGGAACCATGGCCTTTATGCTAGAGGCTAGTTTTCTGGGAATTATGTTGTTTGGTTGGGGACGAGTTCCCCCGTTAATTCACTTCCTAGCGACAATTCTCGTCGCTTTCGGGGCTAATCTTTCCACTTTCTGGATTTTAACCGCTAATTCTTGGCTGCAAACCCCCGCCGGCGGCATTTTCGTGGATGGTAAATTTATCGTTCAGGATTACCTACAAGCGATTCTCAATCCCTTCATGGTTAATAGTTTCCTGCATATGTTTTTCGCTACTCTGGAAACTTCTCTTTTCGTCATTGGTGGGATTAGTGCTTGGTATTTGCTCAATAAACGTCACATTAGCTTTTTTAGTCGTTCTCTCAAAATTGTTCTTACTCTAGCGATTGTTATCGCTCCCTTGCAAATTTTTGTCGGTCATCTTAGTGCCGAACAAGTGTATCACTATCAACCGGCTAAATTAGCCGCCATGGAAGCGCAATGGGAAACTATTCCCGCGGGAGAAACTGCTGCTTGGAGTTTGGTCGCTTTACCCAAGGATAAAGCGGAGACAAATAGCTGGGAAGTGAAGATTCCTAATGCTTTGGGTTATCTTTTGGAGTTAAAACCCAAGTTATCGGAACCTGTTCTCGGCTTAAAAACGTGGAAATACGAAGACAGACCGCACATGGTGGGTCTAATCTATTATTCCTTCCGGATTATGGTCGCTATCGGTCTTTTTCTCGCTTCTTTAATGACTGTAACTGTCGGGCAATGGCTGCGCGGTCAACTGAGTAACGAAAAAATCGACAGTCAAAAATGGTTACTGCGCGCTTGGGTTTTTGCAGCCCCTCTGGGTTATCTTGCGGTTGAAACCGGTTGGATTGTCCGTTGTGTCGGTCGTCAACCCTGGACAGTTTACAATCAAATCCGGACAGTGGATGCTGCTTCTAAACTGCCCGCAGGCGAGATTTTAACCTCTTTAATCGGAATTACGGCGATTTATGTCGTTTTCTTGGTTTCTGCTCTCTATTTTGGCAGTCTTATTATCCGTCAGGGACCCAATCTTAACTTACCACTGCCGGGGACTCAAGAGGAAAAAGTGACCTCACCCGAACTAAATCCTCGTTCCCTAGAAGCGCAACAATAGGAGGAACTATGGAACCGTTACAGTATTTTTTGCCACAAATTTGGTTTTTTATTCTGGGTTTATTCCTGTTTCTCTACGTCCTTCTCGATGGTTTTGACTTGGGGGTGGGAATTCTTTCCCTGACTTCCTCCTCCGAGAAGCGTCGCAGTATTTTAATGACCAGTTTGGGCAATGTTTGGGATGCTAACGAAACTTGGATTGTCTTGATGGGTGGTTCCCTGTTTGGGGCGTTTCCCCTAGCTTACGGGACAATTTTAAACGCTTTATACCTGCCGGCAGTGATTATGGTGGTGGGGCTGTTATTTCGGGCTGTTTCCTTCGAGTTTCGTGAACATTCTCGTCGCAAGTTGTTCTGGAATTATGCCTTCGGACTCGGCAGTTTTTTGGCCGCTTTGGGGCAAGGATTCGCCCTCGGTGCGGTTTTTGAGGGCATTAAAGTGGATGAATTGGGTCATTTTGCCGGCGGCCCCTTTGATTGGTTAACATGGCGATCGATTCTAGTTTCTTTAACTTTAATCCAAGCTTATGTTTTAGTGGGTTCCACTTACCTAATTCTGAAAACTACGGGTAATTTACAGGAAGTTCACTATAAAACGGCAAAAATTGCCGCTATTACCACTTTTATCGGTGCTGTCTTTATCACCATCAGTACGCCGCTGCTTTCTGACCATATCCGTCAGCGTTTATTTGACCCTCGACTAATTTACATCTTTATCCTCATCCCGATTCTAGCTGTGGTCTTACTGGGTTTATTACTGCGGAGTTTGCAACTAAAAGAAGAAAACACCCCCATGGTCTGGACAGTATTGCTGTTTATGCTCTCTTTTATCGGTTTGGGATTGTTGATTTTCCCCGATATTATTCCCCCGTCAGTGACAATTTATCAAGCGGCGGCCGCCCCTAGTTCTTTGGTGTTTATGCTGACTTTTGTGGGTTTTTTAATCCCAATTTTACTAGCTTATACAGTTTATAATTACATCGTTTTTCGGGGTAAAATTACTGCTGAATCCTACGGAGAATAGATGGCGTTGCCGATTTCAGATATGAATCTTCTTTGGTGGTATTTTTAAGGGGAAACTCTCTACCGCTGATGCTAAACTGAATTTATTCTAGGAGGTCTTTGGGTGTAATTAACTCGTAACGCTCGAAGGGTTGATGAATCCAAGGATTATCGGGGTAATATTCCACATAATAGTCAGGTTTGATTCTTGATGCCGCTTTGTACCAGATCACCGCAGTTTTGATATTGGTAATCCCGTATTTTTCCTGCAATAAAATCGAGGTTTTTTGGAGAGTGATTCCCGAATCGACTAAATCATCCACTAATAACAAGGGACTCTTTAATTTGGCTTCGATCATAGCTAAATTCGAGGAAATAGTTAATTCTCCCCGAATTTGATGATTTTGCCCCCCGTAGGAAGCAGCGTAGAGAATGGCTAGGGGTTGACGAAAAAGACGACAGAGAATGTCACCGACGCGCAATCCTCCCTTAGCTAAACAGACAATCTGAGCAAATTGCCAACCAGAATGATCGATTTTTACTGCTAATTTTTCGATCAGACGATGGTATTCATCCCAAGAAACATAGACATCGGCCATATTTTCCATTCCCGATTCAGAATTACTTATTTTCGGCAGGTCGATCACTACTCCAGGCCCACCAAACTCGATCGCATTGACAATGATAGAATTCCTGCCATTTACGACGAGAATCTTCTCCTAAAACGGGAGCGCGGCGATTGATCCAAACGGCCTGAGCTTCTTTAGCTTTTGCCCCACAGTAAGGACAACAAAAATTGTAGGCGTGAACAGCATTCTCTGTCCAGTCAGGGGGAAAGGGACTAAAAGCATCCATAATCTCTGGGTTAAGGGGGTTAACAGTCAAAAAGGGGCTTGAATCGCTGGTGTTTAGGCTATAGTCCTCAATTTCTGCTTCGATAATTTTTACGGCGTTTCCCATAAAAATGAAGTGTAACCTAATTTGGTATTGACGACCGACTCCCCCAAAGGAAAACTTTGTACCTCATCATTAAGATAAATGCTATAATAGGTTTTGACAAATCGCGATCGGGAATATTTTCAAGAAAACGAAGATTAATACCCAGAAAAACTGGCTCAATAGATAATCTCCTTGTTTACTTGATCACTAAAAAAATATGGCTAAAGGGGATCAAATATACGCTTATCGGGAATTGCTCAATCTTCAGGGTGTTTATGCCCATCATGGCATCGATTGCGGTGATGGTAGCGTCATTCATTACCGAAAACCGAGCGAAATTGTCGAACGAACTTCCCTAGAAACCTTTGCTAGGGGCGGTAAAATCTATGTGGTGCGCCATGTAGAGGTGGGATTTTCCTTTATCCCCGATGTGGTGGTAGAAAGGGCGCTAAGTCGTCTGGGGGAGCAGAAATATAATCTTCTTTTTAACAACTGCGAACATTTTGCCACTTGGTGTAAGACCGGTATTAGCAAAAGTCAACAGATAGAAGAATTTATCCCGATTATTACCCATTTACAAGCGGTGGGACTCTACGAACCTCTGAAAAAATCCCTCATCGGAGCCGACCCCAACAATGCCCAAACTCTGTTAAAAGGGGCTTTAAGCAATCTTAAGGTCAGTTGGGATGAAATTCAACCCCAGTACAAAAAAGCCCTTCAAGAAGCAGAAACATGGAATCGAGTAGCGATCGAAGCTTTAAGCAGAAATCGCGATGATTTAGCCCGGGAAGCCCTGAAACGCAAGGTAGAAGCCAAAAAACAGGCAAAACGCCATCAGGAACAATTGGATCAACTAGCGGCCATGACCGAAAATGTTCTTAAAAGTCTGGTGATTGCTAACGGTTAGTCTGGATGTCAGTAAACTGTTCAGTATCTAACCCTATGCCAATTGCCTCGGTTGATTCCTATCCAAATCAGGTAATTTTAGTTGCTCGCCATGGAAATCTGGATTATTTTACGTTTTTCAATCGCCGCTGCCATTATCGCTTTAGTTTGCTGGTCTTTAGCCAGTGCCATGCGCGATAGTTGGCAAGTTGCCCGACGAATGCACTCCATCCCTTGCTCCCACTGCCGCTACTTTACCAACGATTATCGCCTCAAATGTAGTGTACAACCCAGGAGCGCCAACACCGAACAAGCGATCGACTGCGGCGATTATTTTCCCGGGGCCTAGTCGGCAATAATACCGAAAAGCTGTTCGAGATGGTGCGAAATTTGCTAGTCTAGGCTAAATAGGTCTGAAATAGTATAGAAACGTGGATACAATTATTGGTCGGGGCAAAACAGCCCGTAGAGCTTACGGTATCGATGAAATCGCACTTGTACCCGGAGTGCGAACCCTCGATCCTAGTTTAGCCGATACCCGTTGGTCTCTCGGCAATATCGAGCGGGAAATCCCGATTATCGCCAGCGCTATGGATGGGGTGGTGGATACTAAAATGGCCGTCCTCCTCTCCGAGTTGGGGGCGCTAGGGGTACTAAACCTCGAAGGTATTCAAACTCGTTATGAGGATCCTAACCCGATTCTCGATCGCATTGCGGCGGTCGGCAAAGCAGAATTCGTCGGTTTAATGCAGGAACTCTACGCAGAACCGATTAAACCGCAACTAATCGAGCTTCGTATCCAAGAAATTCAAGAAAAAGGCGGTATTGCGGCAGTTAGCCTCACCCCTGCCGGTGCCGTCAAATACGGTGCTATCGTCGCCCAAGCAGCGGCCGATATTCTCTTTGTCCAAGCAACCGTTGTTTCCACTGCCCATTTATCCCCGGAAGCTATCACCCCCCTCGATTTAGTGCAACTGTGCCAAGAAATGCCCATTCCCGTGGTTTTGGGCAACTGCGTCACCTACGAAGTCGCCCTTAACCTGATGAAAACCGGGGCAGCCGGGGTTTTGGTCGGTATCGGTCCTGGGGCCGCCTGTACTTCTCGCGGCGTTTTAGGAGTGGGAGTTCCCCAAGCCACTGCTGTGGCCGATTGTGCCGCCGCTAGGGACGATTTTTTCCAAGAAACCGGTAAATACGTCCCCGTTATTGCCGATGGCGGCATTATTACCGGCGGTGATATCTGCAAATGTATCGCCTGTGGTGCTGACGCGGTGATGATTGGTTCCCCCATTGCCCGGTCATTGGAGGCCCCCGGCCGCGGTTTTCACTGGGGTATGGCCACACCTAGCCCGATTCTACCCCGGGGGACCCGAATTAGTGTGGGCAGTACGGGAACTATTGCCGAAATCCTCGTCGGACCAGCAAAATTAGATGATGGCACTCATAACCTCTTGGGGGCGCTGAAAACCAGTATGGGAACTTTAGGTGCTAAGAACTTAAAGGAAATGCAACAGGTGGAAGTGGTGATTGCCCCCTCGCTGCTGACGGAGGGTAAAGTATATCAAAAGGCCCAGCAGTTAGGTATGGGTAAATAAAAGTTATCGGTGAACAGTGATCGGTTATCTGCTTCTCGGAGCAGTTTTTGATTTGTGCCGGAGATGGATTTTCTTCTTGGGATGACTATCCCCTTCAGGTTCGGTTCTACCGACTCCCACTATCTCAAAAAACTGTTAAATTGGAAGAACCAAAAGGATAGTTTATAAAAAAATTGAGTTAAGGAGATCAAAAGTGTATAGAGAAAACGATCGCCCTGACAATTTATTCGGTACCGATAGTGAATTTTCCGAGAGTTTGTGGCAGTATGTCCAGACCTTAAGTCCGGAGACAATCGCCCAACTCTCGAAACCAGAGTCCCAAGAGGTTTTCCAAGTGATGGAACGCAACATTATCGGACTTTTGGGCAACCTTCCTTCGGAACATTTCGGGGTCACTATCAGTACCAGTCGCGAACATCTGGGCCGGTTATTGGCCTCAGCAATGATGAGTGGTTACTTTCTCCGCAATGCTGAACAGAGAATGAATTTTGAAAAATCCCTCGCTACTCTCCAGAGCGGTTCTAGCGATGTTTAAGGTTTAGCGGTAGTTAGTTTGAAAGGGAAAAAGAAGCAATCGGCAATCAGCTATCAGTTGTCCATTTTTAGTTGTCTTTTATTGCATTAGTTAGCCATATAACTGGCTCTTCGGTTTGTGTTATGCAATGGACGGGGGTTATAAGGGATGGAACCCTTATATAGAAAGGCATTTAGCGATTTTTGTCAATTGTTTTTGCTCTAGAGCGAACTAATCAATTAAGTCTCTTGCCAGATAAGGATTTAGTCGATTTATGCCCCCCTATCGAACCATACCAAGTAACGAAGAACCAACGAAGTTGTCTTTGGCCAATAGTATAAACCAGCAGGCACAAGCCCATGAGCATGGCCATGACCTCGATTCTATGGGGAGATTTGAGAAAGACACTGTGGGCAAAAAAGCCGGGGTCTTTGAGAAAAGAAAATCCTCTTTCTGGAGCTTGTTGCCCTTTATATTTTTTGAGTATATCCTCACTGCTTAATCGTTGTTTCTCCAAATCGTTAGTTGCTAAAACGAATCGTCCTGCTCGTTTCTTTAGCCTCTCAATCGCTGGCAAATTCAACTCTAATTCGGCTTGAACTTGATAGCTTTGAAAGGGCAAATCGTCTTTTGATTTGAGTTTTGACCCCTGGGACTCAGGCGGAATGAGATTGACTTTAATCTCCGTTAACTGATGATATTTTAAGGAGTCAGATAATCCTTTGGCTATCGCCAACGCCACCGCTCTATTCTCAAATTCTCTTCGGGATAGTTGC
>NZ_JADBTF010000400.1:0-6074 GCF_020246295.1 Microcystis sp. M090S1
AACCGCCGACACCATCGGTCAAAGCATGGGGGCATCGCGGCTGGGGTTGTCTCTTTCATCGCCGATTTTTCAACGTAAAGTGCTTATTCTATAACGATTATACTCTATTATACTCTTGTTGAGCGTTTAAGTCCCACTAGGAAATTAATTTTGCGCGACTACCTAGAGAATTTCGTTGATCGCATTTTCTGGACCGACTAAAGAAATGTAAGGATTTTGAAAATATTTACTAGCTACCGATCGCGCTTGTTCGGCAGTAATCTGATTAATAGAATCTGGGAAAGTGCGATCAAATTCAATCCCCAAACCTAAGCTTTCATACCAACCGTATAATTGAGCGATTTCGGAGTTAGTTTGTTTACCGAGAGCATATTGACCCAATAACTTATTTTTAGCTGACTGTAACTCCTCCTCACTCAAAGTTACTTTATATAACCTTTCTGCTTCCTGACGCAATCCCGACACGGCGATCGCTGTATTTTGGGGTGCAGTTCCCATATAAATGACAAATTGGGAAGAATCGAGACGGGTGGGATAAAAAGCAGAAACATCGTAGGCTAATCCCCGTTTTTCTCGCAATTCCACGAATAAACGACTAGATAACCCATTCCCCAGATAGGTACTCAATAATTTTAAAACGGCATAATCATCCTCTTGTACAGAAGAGCCGGGGTATCCTAACATAACGATCGCCTGTTGACTAGCTTGGACGGTAGTTAAACAGGTGGGCTGAAAATCAAAAGCGGCCGGAGGTAAACTAGATAAAGGAAGATCGGGAATTGACCAACTGCCAAAAATTTCCGTCACTGCTTTTACTGCTTGCTCTAGGGTAATACGGCCAGAAAGACTAATCACGAGGTTATCGGGACGGAAAAAGCGACTATGATAGGCCAGCAGGTCATCCCGTTGCAATTGCGAAACCGTTGCCTCCGTACCCAATAAAGACATACCATAGGGATGATCGGGGTACATAGCTGCGCGTAATTGATTAAAAGCCACATTAAAAGGCTGTTCCAATTGAGAGCGAATGCTTTGACGGGTGAGATTTTTCTCTAATTCGATTTCTGGAGGGGGAAAACTGGGAAAACGAATAATTTCCGCCGCTAGACGCAATATATCTAAAAAATCCTTGGTAACGGTCTTTAAACTAACCACAAAATAATCAGTACCCGTGTCGGCGCTTAAACCGGCTCCCGTGGACTCAACGCGATCAGCAATTTCTAGGGAAGATAACTTTTCTGTACCTTTGGTGAGCAGCACGGCTAAAAGACGAAATAAACCCGCTTTTTCGTTTTTTTCCCAACGAGTACCCGCATTTTTGAGGAAAATCCTCCCCGCAACCAACTCCACGGCCGTATTTTCCATCACTAAAAGAGTGATGCCATTTTCTAAGGTTAAGCGGTGAATGGGGGAAGCGGACATCGTTTATTCACAGGGTTGCATTACTGTAATAGCATATCGCTCCGGGGAGAGATACTGACGAGCAAGACGCTGTAGATCTGACGGTTGCAAACTTTGGATAACTTGGGGATAGATCGTTGCTAGGTCGGCAGCTCTCAGGGTTTGATAATATCCATAGAGTCCCGCTAATTGGCCCGGGGTTTCTGTGGAGAAAATATAATCGTTAGCTAATAACTGTTGAGTGCGGTGTAATTCTGCGGGGGTGACGGGATGATCGTGTAGATGTTGAAGATGTTCACAGATAATAGCTTCAATTGTCCCGATTTGTGAGCTAGATAGCCAAGCGCCGATGGTAAAGAGACTGGAATCTCGTTGCAGGGAAAAATTACTGTTAATATCGAGGACGATTTGCGCTTCTTCCCGCAGCTGTCGCACTAACCGCGAACAGCGTCCCCCAGCAAGAATTACCGATAGCAAGTCTAATCCAAAGGCATCCTCTAGGCGATCGCATCCCGGTCCAGTCCATCCCATCAAGAGACGAGAATGTTCTAGGTGGGGTAAATATACTTGGGAACGACGAATTTCGATCAGGGGGGGTTCGGCAGCCACTAGATTCGCAGGGGATTCCGAGGGGACGGGAAATTCCCGAAAAGATTGCCGGATAATTTCTAAAGCTGGTTGGGGTTCAATTCCCCCGATAATCGCCACACACATATTTTCCGGTTGATAATAGGTGCGATGGAAACAGCGCATTTGATTGGGGGTTAATTGCTCTAAACAGGGTTGATCGCCTAGAATAGAGCGTCCGTAGGGATGGTTTTGATAGATACTTCCGCAGAGGGTTTGGTAGGCAATCCAATCGGGATCATCATAACAGGCCCGTAATTCTTCTAAAACTACATCTTTTTCCCGATAGAATTCCTCATCGTCAATCTCAGCATGGAGGAGAATTTCGGCCAGATGGGGTAAGGTATGTTCAATTTGATCCACACTGGTGGTGAGATAGAAGTGTGCATAATCGTGACTGGTGGCAGCGTTGGTCATTCCGCCACAATTTTCGATTAAATAGTCAAAGAGTCCGGGGGGAAGTTTTTTCGTCCCCTTAAAGATCATGTGTTCGAGAAAATGGGCCATACCTAACCATGGGTCGGGTTCAGCGATCGCACCTGCTTTCACCCACACATCCACCACCACCACAGGAGTCACGGGTAAATACTGATGAATTACGGTTAAGCCGTGATCTAATTGCCATACCTGAGCGGGAAAAGAACTCGTTTGACACTGTGCTATCGACTTGATCAATGTCCGTTAACCAGATTTTTTGTTAAATTCTATACATAGGTTATCTTATCTCTTGCCTGCTCCACCATTACAAAAATTTTGTCATGATTTCTAGACAATTCCCCCAAATATCAGCCTTATCGGTGCTCAGTGATCAGTTATCAGATGTGAGTTTTCGGTTCACTGATTACTGTTTACTGTTTACCGCTCCCTAATTACTGATTACTGTTTACTGTTTACTGATAACTGAAAAAAACCCTATGACAGACAATAGAGATAACTTCAACGAAACTTATAAGGCACTAATTGAGCGCATTGTCAATCTAACTTTAGAAGGAAAAATTCGGGCTAAATCACAGGTTTATAACCTTTTAGCCGAGGCAGTAAAAAATGGCACAGGAGAAATTTTTGAGCGTTGTTTAACCGAAAAAATAATCGTTACTCGCTCACAGTTAGAAACAAAAATTAAAGCGACTAGGGTTTTGCGGGCCCTGGAAACGATCGAAAGTGAATGGGAAAAATATCAAAAAACCAATCAGAAAAATTCTCTCACTGCAGCGGCGATCGATAATCTGGTGAAAATCGATCGAGAGGATCGTTTACTGACTTTAGTAAATTTAATTGATCCCAATCAAAATAATGCTTTAACCCTAGAACAATTACAACAGTTAGCCAAGCATTTACAGACAGTTTCTCAGCAGCGGGGAGAAGCGGATTTATGGCAAATTGCCACGGGGATTAATCTGGGGTTAAATACTTGGTCAAATTTATCAAGTTATCTCACCAGTTGGCTCTACGAACAAAATCGCAATCTTGGTTTTACTAATGATAATGAGCGAGTGACTCCTTGGCAAATTTGGGCAAGTAAAGTTAATCCCTCTTGGTTAAAACGAGTCTTAGAAAGTTTAGCTAATCAACAAGCTTTTGAGCCTCTCACTCAGGATTTAACTTTAACCGATTGGGTAGAAACTGCTATTGTTTTTCAATATATCCAAAGAGGACTAATTAACTTTTTTGATCAGCGCATCTATAGCGAAAAATTAGGAGCCAAATTATCCATTTCTACCTTTCTCACCTTTGCTTTAATTTGGTCGCTGTTAACCAATAGTTTCGAGCAAGTTAGTAAAAATTCTCTCTATAGTCGGGGCTGTTTTCAGATGGCTTTACAAATTCTAAGAACCTTTGCTCAACGGGACTATTTTCCTTTATACGGAGGAATTTTTGCCTCCTTTTCTGGCAGTTATCTCAAGGAGGCATTAGATTATTTATCAATTCCTCTGCGTTATGTGGAAGGCACGGGAGAAAAGGCGAGAATTTTAACTTTAATTGCCTATTCTAATCGCATTCGCGGCGACTATCGACAGGCCAGAGAATGTCATCAACAAGCTTTAGAAATTGCCCGTCAACAACAGGATTATGCTTGTGAAATAGCTAATTTAAACCATTTATCCCGTCTCAATGCTATCCAAAAAAACTATGCAGAAGCGATTAATTTAAGTCAGAGAGCTTTAATTTTAAGTCGTCAACAGGGTAATAGTTTAGGACAGGCTAACGCTTTAGCTAATTTGGGTTATAGTCAGGTACAGGAAGCGCAACAGTTAGAGAGATATGATCCCGAAATTTATCAAAGTTCGATCGAGTATTTACAGCAGGGATTAAAGTTAGCAGAAAGTCTCCAAGATTGGCAGAGTAAATCCCTTTGTTGTAGCAGTTTAGGTCTAGCATATCTTATCCTCGAAAGACCCCAAGAAGCGATTAATATTCTCCTGCAAGGATTGGAATCGGCCAAATACTACGGAGATGTATATCTGCAAGGTTTATTACTAACTTATTTAGGCGAAGCTTACTATCAAGACAAGAATTTTGAACAGGCAATTTATATGGGTTCTCTAGGAATGTATTGGCTACACGAAATCGGTGCAGTAGAATGGCGACAAGCTGCTAGTCTATTAACGGTTATTCGCGGCAAAAATATCGCAGCTTTTGAACAGACTTTCAGTCAGGAACGTTCCTCCCTGATTAAATCTATTGGACTGGAAGGCTACCAATATATCTCAGAAATTCTCAGCAAATATCAACAGGGTAATTAGTGAATACACAGCATAACCTATTAATTAATCTCTCGGTACTTTTTCCCCAACCCACGGGAATCAGTACCTACATTCTTAACCTCTTACCCTACCTGAAAAATTTAGAACCAACCCTACTAACAGTTAATAGTTATCCCGACTTTAACTGTTATTCTATCCCCAAGGGTCTCGGCCCCAATCGAGGAGCGAAAGGTCATTTAAAACGCTTACTCTGGACTCAGTTTCGGTTATCGTCAATTTACCGACAATTAAAGGCCAATTTACTCTTTTCTCCCCTTCCGGAAGCGCCGATAAATTCTCCCTGTCGCTTTGTCGTCATGGTCCACGATTTAATTCCCCTGCGGTTTCCCAGTTTTACTTCCCCCTTAACTCACTATTTCCGTTATTATGTGCCGCAGGTATTACAACAGGCAAAACATATTATCTGCAACTCTCAGGCAACGGCCAAAGATATCACTGAATATTATCAAATTCCCGCCGATAAAATTACTTCTATTCCCCTAGCCTACGATCATCATCACTTTCGCCCTATTCAAGATGATAAGCCAGAGCATCCCTATTTTCTCTATCTCGGTCGTCCCAATCCCTATAAAAATTTACCGCGTTTAATCGCCGCTTTTGCCCAACTGCCCCCAGATTTAACAGATTATCATCTTTGGATTGCCGGCAGCTTTGATCGCCGTTATACCCCCAATTTACAACAACAAGCGCAAGAATTAGCAGTCAGCGATCGCATTAAATTTCTCGACTATATCCCCTACGATGAGCTGCCCAAGGTTATCAGTCAAGCCACTGCTTTAGTCTTCCCTAGTCTCTGGGAAGGCTTCGGGTTGCCCGTTTTAGAGGCTATGGCCTGCGGTACACCCGTCATTACCTCAAATTTGTCATCTTTGCCCGAAGTCACGGCAACAGCGGCAATTTTAATCGATCCCTATCGAGTCGAGTCCCTGGCCGATGCCCTGAAAATTATCGCTCAAGATCGACAATTACACTCAAAATTAAGTCATCTAGGCAAAAAACGGGCCGATGAGTTTAGTTGGCAAAAAACTGGTCTAGCTACGGCCGCAATCTTAAATCAATATCTAGGGTATGCTTAACTGACAGCGTTTCCCGTCCAGATGAAGTTTAACCTGATCGGTCAACGTCGGAAAAAGAAAAATAATTTGACAGATCGGCAGCATTTGCTGTAGGATTGATGATCGTGACCTCAATTGGAGAGATGGCCGAGCGGTTGAAGGCGCAGCACTGGAAATGCTGTTTAGGGGTAACTTTAACGAGGGTTCGAATCCCTCTCTCTCCGTA
>NZ_JADBTF010000401.1:0-15620 GCF_020246295.1 Microcystis sp. M090S1
AACAATTAATTGATAAACTCTTACTCGAACGAATTTACTGACGAGGAATTGCTAGAGTAACAGGGGTAAGTTGGTCATGTTTACAAAACTATATCAACAATAAACTGGCGGCTGTCCCCCGTCAAATAAAGGTTTCGGACAAACCAAAAGGTAAATTGGTTATAGAATGTGATGAGATGTGGTCTTTGGTTTTTTCTAAGACGATAAAGGTTTATATTTAGCGGTTAATTGATAGAAAGACAAGGGAAATTATTGGTTGCTATGCGCGGAGATAGGAGTCGTCAATCAGCCAAAAAACTTTGGGGCCAGTTTACCCGGCGTTTACCGACAATGTGCGGTTGTTTACACAGACTTTTGGGAGTCATATAAGACAGTAATTCCCAGTAAACGTCATCGACCAGTCGGAAAAGAAACTGGTCAAACTAATCCTATTGAAAGATTAAATAGGGCTGGCTGAATAAATGTGAAATGTAGGCATGGTAAGGGTTTTGTGGCTTTTCTTGCGAAACAGGTGCAAGATTTTGAGAGAATCGTGCTTCAAAACCTGGCGTCTTCATCGGCCCGCGTCCTGTAGGGGCGAAGCATTCGGATAGAAAATCTACGGTTTCACCGATAGGTTATTGCCCGAATGCTTCGCCCCTACTTTTTCAGCAGACCCTAAATAATACCTTGCGACAAAGGATTTCTCGGCTGGTGAGAGAGAGTCTATCTTTCTCTAAAAAAATGGAGAATCACGTTGGGGATCCCTTTGGTATTTTATCCATGACTACAATGCACAGCAAAGCAAAGGATTAAGCCGCCATCACTACTACCGAATCACCACCCAGCGCCGAAAGAAAATCCTCCGATAATCCTAGCGCCAATTACCCAAACCTGACTCCATTCGTAACTATCTCGGTGCTTACCCTAACGGCACTGGTAAGGCGATATTCTGACTTCATTCCAAACGACAAGTTTAAACAAATCTAAGCGCTTTCCTCACTAGATAATCGTCCTTCAATCGGTTCGTATTCATCTTCCAAGAGCCAGAGTTGAGCCTCTTCATAATCTGGAAACGCCTTGACGAGACGGTACTTTTCAGCAGGATCAAAAACATAACACCCCCTCGCCTTATCGATCAACACTAGCAGGATATAGGGAGGGGACTGCATGGAATCCACCCAAACTTCTAGGAAGCGCCAATTATCCTTCACTAGGTCGGGTTCGAGGAATTGCGTGATATTGGTTGTTTGCATTAATCTTAACCTCGCCGTAGAATAAAGAAGACTTTAAACCATCTGGGCTGATACGACAACCAATCGCTTCGGCAAAGAATAGCCCATAGCGCTCATAGTTTCGCACATTGCCCGTGTATTCACCCCTTTCCATGATAGCCTGAATAACTCGTAGCATTGTATCTTCATCTTTAAACACATGAATAGCTCGTCCTCGTAACAGTAATCTCCGTGATTGTGGAGTATTCGGTAAATGTTTAGAAATATGTTTAGCGTCAAGAAAAATCTCGCGATTAATTCCGCTCATAATGGTTAGACTTCAACGTCTCTAATAATTGCTGGAATCGGCAGGCCGTCTTCCGCTAAAGCCGCAATATAACCGGCAATCGCCTCTTTTATATTAATCAAGGCTTCTTCTTTCGTTTTTCCCTGACTAACACAGCCTTTGAGACTTGGACACTCCACAATCCAATAGCCATCTTCGTCTCGATATACAATGACTTGCCTCATTTTCCCACTCGCTCTTTAAGAAGTGTTAATAATTACCCCTAATCATAGCAAGCAACTCAGCGAAATTTATTTACCGTTCCCACATTAGCCTTCCCCCCAACGTCATCTCTAGATTTAGTCCCGGCGCTGGAGAATACTTACACTAGCGGCACTGGTTTTTCGCAACCAAAGTAAATTACAGATATTAAATTGAGAGTAACTAAACTTGACAATCAGTTTAACAATGCGCTAGAGTAACTGAAACTTCTAGACTGTAACGCTGGCTGAAGGGAAGCTATTAATTTCGACTAAATTTCTTTACTACTAAACTAAGAAAATATAATTATGACAAACTATCAAACAGAAATCCGAATCAAAGTTCCTTTAGATGTTGCTGAAACTTATTGGAATGCAACGGAAGAAGAGCGTCAAAAAATAGAAGAAAAAATCGCTTTTTATGTTCAATCTTCAAATTTATCTAGAAAAGAATCTCTGGACAAATTATATAAAACGATGGATACTATTGGACAAAAAGCACAAGAGAGAGGATTAACCACTGAAATTTTAGAATCTCTCTTAAATGAAGATGACTAGACGCTTTGTTCTCGATACCAATGTTATTATCAGTTAATATCGAGAGATTACGCCAACGTTTTCGAGAGTTGCTCAAGCTAGTGAAAAAGTGAGCTTGAGAGCAGTTATCTTAATGGTGAGGTAGGAAGTTTTCGTTTTGGGGAGTCGATCGCCGGTCGTCCATAGCAAATTAGGTTACACTTCATCTTGATGAGAAAGGCTATAAACAAGACTATGTTAAGAAATGTAACCAAGGCCGAAACCCTTACTGTTGCCTTGTCTGCACAGTTAACTGTACTTTTGTCCGACTACCGATAATTCTCAGCCAGTAATTTAAGTAGGGAGGCACAATTATTTGTAGGATGGGTTAGCGGTAGCGTAACCCATGCAGGCGTTGGGTTTCATGCTTCAACCCAACCTACGTTCATCTTATATTTAATTCCACCCACCCACTTATAAGCAGATCAATGTCATCTTGTCAAGTATTTGAACAATCAATTCAGATTAAAGCTAGTGCCACGACGGTAGAGCGTTGTATCACGGATTTAGAGTTAATGCGTCGTTGGTTGAATCCGGTGTTAGTTTGTGAACCTATCGGGGATTGGAAGACCGATATCGGTGGGAGAAGTCGTTTTTTGATTCAAATTCCCCTAATTCAGCCAACGCTGAAAAGTACGGTGATTGAGAGAGAACCGGGGTTAATTGTCTGGCAATTTGAAGGCTTTTTTCGTGGTTGCGATCGCTGGGAATGTCAACCCAATGATGGCGGCACTTGTCTAATCAATCGTTTTGAGTTTGCGATTCCTAATCCGGTTGTGGGGTGGGGATTCCAGCAATTCGCCGCCAAATGGACTAAAAAGGATATGGAAGCGCAATTAAGACGCTTAAAAAGAGTAGCCGAGGAAATTTATCTACTTTCAGCAGCAAGTTAAGCTGATGGGGTGGTAAGCGGGGGGTTTTGGGGATGGGAGAATACCCTCACCCCCAACAGCTAACCCCTGATCCCTAATCGATCGAGATCGACTGGGGACCGTTGCCGTTATCCTGATTATTGTCGTTAAAACTGACTAATCCCTGCTGTTCTAACCATTTTTTGAGGGGATCGTCCGAAAGTTTCAAGCGCAGTAATCCAGAGGCAAAACCACCGAAAAAAGCGATCGGTTGTTGAATCAGTTCTTTAACAACGGGTTGTAATTCATCGAGAAACATCTTATTCTATCTCCTGATATTGCCACACCTATCAATGTTAAGTTAATTGAAGTGATTCTGTAAGACTAGCATGACTGAAACTTCCGACACGGTGAAAAAATCTTTCCGGCTGACCCCGTTTATTTTCCTAGGAATATTGCTCATCTGGCTAGGAATTAGGTTAATTGCTCCCGATAGCGTCAGTTTATTCGCCGGTAATCGTCCCGATTATTTGGGAGTCAGGGAGGGTAAACTGGCTCCTTGTCCGGTCACTCCTAATTGTGTTAGTAGTCAGAGTCAGGATCAGGCTCATTCGATCGAACCCCTTAGTTATCAGGGTAGCGGTGAAAAAGCGATCGAGCAATTAGCTAAAATTATCGCCTCCCAACCGAGAACTAAAATTATTAGCCAAGATAGTAACTATCTCTACGCCGAATTTAGCAGTCAATGGATGGGATTTGTCGATGATCTGGAATTTTCTCTCAATCCTAGCAAAAATGCGATCGATGTTCGCTCGGCCTCCCGGTTAGGGGAATCGGATTTAAATGTCAATCGAGAACGAGTGGAAACCCTGAGAAAACTCTTTTCAGTGATCAGTGAATAAGGGATAGGGAGATAGGGAGATGGGGAAGTGGGGAGATGGGGAGATGGGAAGAATAAATAAAAGCAATTTCCTGACGACCGACTCCTGACTCTCGACTCCTGACTCCCGACTCCTGACTCGGAGAATAATATAAGAAAAATTATGTTTCGTCCCCAACCAATACCAGCAAAAGCAGGACAGGAATCCGTCTGGGATTATCCTCGTCCCCCGCGCCTAGAATTATCGCCTAAACACCTAAAAATTATCTTTAATGGTGTGATAATTGCCGATACTAAAAGCAGTTATCGAGTTCTAGAAACCAGTCATCCTCCAGTTTATTATCTACCGCCCCAAGATATTAAAATGGAATACCTGCAAGCCACAGCAGAAAAGTCTTTTTGTGAGTGGAAAGGTCTAGCGGGATATTACAATATCAGCGTTGGCGACCAACAGGCAATTAACGCCGCTTGGTATTATCCGGACCCGACACCAGAGTTTCAGGCAATTAAGAATTATCTGGCTTTTTATCCCGCCAAAATGACCGCTTGTTATGCCGACGGTGAATTAGTACAACCGCAGCCTGGCAACTTTTACGGGGGATGGATAACCTCCGATGTGGTTGGTCCGTTTAAAGGCGTTCCCAATAGTTGGGGCTGGTAATCACGTTAAGTAAGTAGGGTTTGCTGAAAAAGTTTATTGGTGGAGTCAGGAGCCGGTCGTCAGGAGATTATTTTTATTTATTCTTCCCACACCCCACTTCCCCAAAACCCCACTTCCCCAAAACCCCACTTCCCCAAAACCCCACTTCCCCACACCCCCAAAACCCCACACCCCACACCCCACACTCCACACCCCACACCCCACTTCCCCATCCCCCCACTTCCCCACTTCCCCATCTCCCCGTTAACTCCTAGTTTCTACTTTTTACGAGAAATTATGACTATATCCCAACCCGATCTAGAACCCACTTGGATGACGATTATTCGCCTCTTGCGCTGGGATAAACCCGCAGGTAGGTTAATTTTGATGATTCCCGCTTTATGGGCGGTATTTTTGGCGGCAGACGGTGTGCCACCGCTACCCTTGATCGGGGTGATCGTTTTGGGAACTTTGGCCACTAGCGCCGCCGGTTGTGTGGTTAACGATCTTTGGGATCGCGATATCGATCCACAAGTCGATCGCACTCGTAACCGTCCTTTAGCGGCCAGAGCTTTATCGATCAAGGTTGGTTTGATTATCGCTCTGATTGCTTTCTTTTGCGCCGCAATTTTAGCTTTATATCTGAATTTCCTGAGTTTTTGCCTATGTTTAGCCGCCGTTCCCTTGATTATCTGCTATCCCCTCGCCAAGCGTTTTTTTCCTGTACCCCAATTGGTTCTTTCTCTCGCGTGGGGTTTTGCGGTTTTAATCTGTTGGAGTGCCGTCACCGGGTCGTTAAATAGTAATACATTTATATTATGGGGAGCGGTGATTTTTTGGACATTGGCATTTGATACTATTTATGCTCTGTCCGATCGAGAGGATGACCTCAAGGTTGGTATTAACTCTAGTGCCATCTTTTTCGGCAAATACGCCCCGGAAGCCGTAGGGGTCTTTTTTGCCCTAACAGTGGGTTTATTGGCTTGGGAGGGGCAAAAAATGCAGTTATCAGCCTCTTTTTGGCTAGGGTTGGGTCTAGCGGCGATCGCTTGGTTGCGTCAATACCGGCTGTTACGTCAATCGGATTTACCTAAACCAGTTTATGGTCAAATGTTCGGCCAAAATGTTTGGGTCGGTTTTATTTTATTAGCGGCTATGATTGCGGGGAGTTATTTTTAAATAAGTAAATCGAGTAATTTTTGACTCTTTCGGTCTTCCCAAGCGTTTTTTAAGCTCGATCACTATAAAATCAAGTTAGTAAATTACCGCCCCTTAACTAATGTCTAACTCGAAATCCGATAACGTTTGGAATCACAAACCCCGTTGGTGTCAACCTTGGTCGATTTTGTTGACAGGAATTACCCTGATTGCCGGCTGTTGGTTTTTAACCCAGCGTCTCTGGTTAACTCTACTCCTATCTATTCCCATACTCCTCTGGTGGTTTGTCTTCCTAATTCTTTATCCGCGGACGCTGCAGCAACAGTTAAACACAGAAAGAATCGGGGAAAGCATTGATTAAAACAGGAAAGACAGGACAGGGATTTTTATCCTGTAATTGACTACTTTCATCCCCGCGAAAAGTGTTCCAACGGAAGGGAGCTTTTTTTTCACTCGACATCCATAAAAGTCTTTTTGCTCGCGTCATCGCTACATACAAAAGTCGGTATTCTTCAGCTTTTTTAAGTTGTCCAGCTTCTAACCAAGCGCTTAAAGGTGGGGGAATAATTGGTATGCTGTCGGGGTTTAAATAGCGTTGATGAACTGCTGCTCGAATTTGCGCCCGGGCCACTTCTGCGAGGGTAAAATCTGCCAAAAATTTCGCCCCATTGGGAACCCAAGGTTTGCCCGGGATAATATCTTCGTGAAGAAAGGGAATAAAAACATAATCCCAGTCTAAACCCTTGGCTTTGTGCATAGTAATAATCGTCAGTTGTCCGGGACGAGTATAACAATCGTCGTTATCTTCTTCCACTCCTTCAAAGCGCTCAGAGGCGATAATTTCATTAAGGGTGTTAATTGTATTTTTTAGAGAACTATTACCAGCAGTTTCCTGATAAATACGGGCGGTTAATTTTTGCAAAGTGGCTAATTCTGAACCGGAATATTGGAGAGTCATAGCGAAAAAAGACAGGAGTTGATAATGGGGTAATTCTAATCTAGCTTTTAGTAAACTGCAGCAATAACGACGGGCGATTTTTTCGTTAGATTTCAGTTCGGGATCGAGGGGAGTGGGATAAAGAAATTGTTCGGGATAGGTAACTAAAGGATTTAAGTCTTGGGCAGTAATTAAACCCCTAAATTGTAGCACTTCTAAAGCCGCTTTGAGATAATCAGGAGAGTGGGGACGTTCGACAAAAGCTAATAGTTTCAGCATTTCGGCGGGAATTTGGGAAAAGCGATCGATCTCGTTAGCTTCAAAAATTCTGATTTGATAACTTTTGTAAAAATGGGCAAATTTTTGAGCAAAAAAGTGTCCCTGTCGATTTTCTCTAACGAGGATAGCCGCATTATGTTGAGGGTTTTCTTGGAGTAATTTAACTAGACGTTTTTCAATTAATTCTACTGTTTGATAAATGTCATCGGGTTGATAAATTTCTAATCCTTTTCCCTCCTTAACTGGATTAGGTTGGGGATCTTCAGCACCGACGGGAAGAATCGCTTGAACTCGAAAAGGAGCCTCGGTAACTTTATGATTATCTTTTCCCTGTTTCCAATCTCGATCAACCCATTGTAAAACTAAATTAGCAGCTTCGATAATTTTAGTATTGCTGCGACCTGCTTGGTTCATAGTGGATAAATTGCCTTCGTTTTGACAACTTTCACAAAACCAATTAAAGTAAACAGGATCGGCGGGGGTAAAGGTAGAATTAATGGCTTGATTGGGATCGCCGACGCGAATTAAATTAGGTATTTCCCCGTCATTATTTTTTGCTAAAATAGTAATTAGTTTTTCTTGGAGAGGACTAGAATCCTGTGCCTCATCTTCAAAGACTCCAAAGACAGATTTTTGCCATTGTCGGCGAATTTTTTCTTCCTCTAATACCCGCAAGGCTCCTAAAATCATGTCATCATAATCTATATAGTTTTTCTGACGCATCAGGATTTCATACTGTTGGTACAAACCACTAGCAATAGCGAGAATTTGATAATTATCGTCGGTATAGTGGCTTAATTCCCAGACTTGCTGCGGTGATAATCCAGAACTTTTTAGCTCATGAATGGCCGTATAGGCAAGACTAGGTAAAATTTCGGTTCTCAGCACCGATTGACGGCGTAATCTTTCTGTTTCTTCCCCATCAAATTCCACTCCTTCTAATAACTTTTGATAACGAATTGGGTCGGCAATTAGCCATTTTTCTACCGAGTTTCTAATAATTCTGTGGCTAGGAGTCGGAATAACTAAGGTAGAAGATTCGAGGTCTAATCCCGATAATTCCGGGTAACGACGGGCCAATTGTAGGGCCAGTCCGTGCAGAGTTTGGACGCTGAAACCTTGGGCCGAAAGTTGTAAATCTTGCAAGCGTTGTTTAATTTTAGCTTTAATACTAGCGGCAGCCGAGCGCGTGTAGGTGACAATAATTAACTGTTTTTTAGCATGAAGTTGCTCACGAGCAATAACCATGGCGGCAGCTACGGCCAAACTGTGGGATTTTCCCGCCCCCGGCACCGCAGAAATGGCCATTTTTCCCCCTTGCCAATCGGCTAATTCCTGTTGTCCCGCGCGCAGTTGTTGCCGGAGACTGACCAGTAAATTTTCTCGATTAATTACTTTAGTTTCGCTCATTATTCTACGCCAATTTGATTTGTAGTTTAATCGTATTACTAATTATAGTTTCTTCTTAAAGCAATTGCTGTAAAAGTTAGCTAGAGATAACTAGAATGGGGAGATGGTTTTTTTCAGTGAACAGTAAACAGTAAGCAGTAATCAGTGAAAAGAAAGTAGCGAAGTTTTCCCCTAACACTGTCCACTTAAAACTGTAATCTGATAACTGATAACTGATCACTGATAACTGATATGTAGCCAATTTTGTTGTACTTCTACCCGAATTTTGCCGGTTAAGGAGGAAGTGGCATCGCGATTAACACCAGTAATGAGATTAACCACTGACTCAACTTCGGCAAAATTAGGCGATGAGGGTAAATATTGAGCTAAAAATAAACGAATCACCCGTCTTTGTATCGCTAGAGGTAGAATTTGTAAAGGGGAGCGATCGAGTCTTTGTTGATCTAGATCGATAACCTGGCGAAAAATATCCCGGGCAATACTATCTAAATAATCGCTTTCTGCTTCCAAAATTTCGGCAGTTTGGGCGAGATGTTTTTCGATTTGGGGATTTAAATTAGTTTGCAGGTAGGGTAATAATTCCTGACGGATGCGATTGCGAGCATAGCGTAAATTCTCATTAGCTCGATCATACCAGATCGGTAATTCTCGACTTTGACAAAAAGCGAAAGTTTCCCCGCGAGTGACATTTAAGAGGGGACGGACTAAAAAAATATCTGGGGTTAAACTTGTCAACCAAGTTAAGGCAGAAAGTCCATCACTACCCGCCCCGCGCGTGAGATTATAAAGAAAAGTTTCCGCTCGATCGCTCCTCGTGTGTGCCGTGAGAAGATAATTAAAACCCTGTTCTTGGGCGATTGTTTGTAAAGCTTGATAACGCCATTGTCGGGCCTTGGCTTCCGTTTCCGCCATGGGGGGTGCGGTGGTAATATAAACAGGTAATTGCCAAATTTCGGCGATTTCCCGCACATGAGTGACTAATCCTCGGTCGGAGGACCAACGGTGATCACAATGAGCGATCGCTAGTTGCCAACCCCAACGAGGGCGCAAATCCAGCAATAATTGCCCTAAACAGAGGGAATCCTGACCTGCCGACAATGCCACTAACAGAGACGCATTCTTAGGTAGTAATTGTCCCTTTTTCACCGTGGTTTCCAGACGAGTATGGAGAGGTGTCCAAAAATTAGCCAAAATTTTTAGATTTATTTACTTGACAAGGGTGTGGGAAGTATTTTCAGTGAACAGTGAACAGTGAACTGATAACTGATAACTGATAACTGGTAACTGGTAACTGGTAACTGATAACTGATAACTGATAACTGATAACTGATAACTGATTTAACCTTGCCAATTAACCCAATCTTGGGGTTTTAGGAAGACATCATAGAGTTTTGCTTCTGGGGTGTTTGGTGCAGGTTGATAACAGTATTCCCAACGGACTAAAGGAGGTAAAGACATCAAAATCGACTCGGTACGACCGTTAGTTTGCAGCCCAAAAATTGTGCCACGATCATAAACTAAATTAAATTCTACATAACGACCGCGACGATAGAGTTGAAACTGACGTTCTCTGTCACCGTATTCCGTCGAGCGCCGTTTCTGGACAATGGGAACGTAAGCGGGTAGAAAAGCCCGGCCACAGTCATTAATGAAACTAAAAATTTCTTCCCAGTTGCGGGGTTGTTGGGGAGATAATTTTTCTGAATAGATAGCGGCATCACTTTCGGCAAAGGGACCCCGATAGAGAGGGTCTAAACCGTCTTGGTAATCAAAGAAAATCCCGCCAATACCTCTGGCTTCCTGACGATGATTGAGATAAAAATATTCATCACACCAGCGTTTAAAAACGGGATAATATTCGGGATGATGTTGGTCGCAAACCTGTTTAAAAGTGCGGTGAAAATGACTAGCATCTTCTTCAAAAGCATAGTAGGGAGTTAAATCAGCGCCACCGCCAAACCACCAAACCGGACCTGCTTCAAAATAGCGATAATTGAGGTGAACCGTGGGAATATAAGGATTGTGAGGATGCAAGACCATCGAGGTTCCCGTGGCATAAAATTGATGACCGGCAGCCTCGGGCCGTTGTTTGGCAATGCTAGGAGGTAATTCTTTCCCCCAAACTTCCGAAAAATTCACCCCTGCTTGTTCAAAAATTGCCCCTTCCCGCAAAACTCGCGAACGTCCGCCGCCACCTTCGGGCCGTTGCCAACTATCTTCGATAAATTTTGCTTGTCCATCCACTTCTTCTAATCCCTGACAAATTTCATCCTGTAGGGATTTCATAAATTCACTGACGCGGCTACGGCTGTCACTGGCGGGCAAATTGGCAAGGGTGGGGGTTGTGGTGAATGCAGTCATACTCAAGGATCAAAGTTGATAACTCAGTGATTATATTACTACTAGGTGATGAAACGGCCGCTCTTCGATACTTAACTTAACATTTAGATGGGTTGGGGGTGGGGAAGTGGGGAAGTGAGGGAGTGGGGAAGCGGGGAAGTGGGGAGAATAAATAAAAATAATCTCCTGACGACCGGCTCCTGAATTTCGCCCGAATTAGTCTCAATCAGGTTTTTTTAAGAGTTCTGCCCCGCAGTTTTTACAAAAATTGGCATCTATATCGTGACGGGGGAAACCACAATCTGGACAAGGATAATCAATTTGAGTGCCAGATTTTAATAGTTGTTTAGTCAGAGTGCTAATTTGCAAGGGAATTAACAAAACTCCCGTTAAAATCATTAAAACTGTCACCATTTTGCCCCCATCAGAAAGGGGAGTCACATCCCCAAATCCCACGGTAGTCATAGTGACAACGGCGAAGTAAAAAGCATCAAAAAATGTCCGATAGACTTGAGGATTAATCGGGTGTTCGATCTGATAAATTAAACCAGCATAGACAAAAATAATCGAGAATAGAGTTAGTAATATGCGAGTAAATACTATCTGATCGGAAGTTTTAATCCTAAAAATAGAAAGATCGGAACCAAAAAAACGAATCACTCGCAAAATTCTAAACCAGCGAAAAATTCTAAAAAATCTAATATCAAAAAAACCAAAAAATAGGGGCAGAATTGACAATAAATCTAGGATGGAAAAAATATTAAAAACAAAGCCTAGTTTTGATTCCGCACACCAAAACCGAATTAAATACTCTAGGGAAAATAAGCTTAAAATTCCCCAATCAAGCTGACGTAACCACATTTGCCAAGTGGCGGATAAGGGATAGGTTTGAGCCACATAAATCCCCAAAGATAGTAAAATTAATGCTAAGATAAGCAGATTTACCGTCAGTCCGATCGCCGTGGTGACATCCTCTAAATAAAAAGCTATTTTGGCACGAAAAGGGAGCATAAATTCAGCTATCAGTAAACAGTAACCAGTAATCAGTGAACTGATAACTGATAACTGATTAAGGTAATTCCACCGAAGTTGGTTTAGCAATATGAGGTAAACCCCAACCTAATTTTTCCCGGAGGATGCGGAAGAATTCCGTCGATTGCAGGCGAATAAAATGAACATTGTAGGGGGATTTCTGCACATTAATTCGATCTTCTGGCAAGATATAAGAACCGCCATTACCGTCCACTACCATCACCATCCGATTAGCAGTTGCTGGGAAAATATTTACAGTTTCCTTGTCAGAAAATACCAAAGACCTGGAAGCTAAAGAATGGGGACAAATGGGGGCTAATTGTAATACTGGCACATCGGGAGTTATTACTGGGCCACCGGCACTGAGAGCATAGGCAGTAGAACCGGTAGGAGTGGAGAGAATCACCCCATCGGCAGCGATATCGACGGGCGCGTGTTCACCAATTTGAATCTCAAAATGACACATACTGGTGAGGGGTTCGCGGTGGACGACCACCTCATTGAGAGAAAGTGCCTCCCAGAGGAGGGTATCTTCGCGAAATAGTCGCACCGTGATCATCGAGCGATTTTCGATGGTGTAATTCCCCTCTAGAACCAGTTCTAAGGCGGGTTCAAGCTGATTTAGGTAAATTTCGGTCAAAAAGCCCATGTGTCCCGTATTGACCGTTAACAGGGGCAAATTGAGGGTGGCCAACTGCCGGGCCGCCGATAGGACTGTACCATCGCCCCCCAACACGATCGCAAAACTTAAATCCTGATCGAAGTGGGGGGGGACTAACTGATCGATCGGGGTAAAACAAACCGGACGAGAGGGTTTAGAATGGCCTAGCAGGCCACCGCTGCCAGTAGCCATAAACACCTGGCAACCTAGGGAAAGTAGCTGATCTTGTATCTGATGGGCTGTTTTACAAGCGATAGGCTTAATATCGTTGTAAATAATGCCGATTTTGGGCATTGACAAATTTTCCTACTGCTGAATCACGCTTTCTTTTTGAAAGGAGTTTTCTTCTTCTTTTGAGCTTTTTGTTTCTCGAAGTCGATTTCCTTGAGCTTCTTGAGAATGCGGCTAAAGTATTCTTGTAAATAGGATTCTAAAGTAGTTGTTTGACTCGGATCAAGGCCAAATACTTGATAAACTTCTGCCATGGGGGCATCAAGAGCTTGACCACTAGCGAGAACTTCCGCAAAAGCTAGTCGGTCAGATATATTATAGGTCCATTGGAAACAACGGCTTATTCCCCGCATAAAACGCAGTAATCCCATGGGTAAACGCCAAATTTTCCCCTCTTTACCCGATAAGCGTTCGCAAACTTCGATAATTTCTTCAGCTTTCCAAGCTTTGCTGCCCACCACGGGATAGGATTGACCGACGGTTTCGGGGACTTCTAGGGCGCGAACGGCGAATTTAGCGATATCTTGGGTGTCCATGTAGGCGATCGCCGTACTTTCCCCCGTGATCCAGACCGTTTGATTATCTAACATCGGGATGGCGTATTGACCGATTAAACCCTGCATAAAGCCACAGGGACGCAGAATTGTATATTTTAAACCCGATTCTGCTAGAAATTTCTCGGTACAGCGTTTTATCTCCATTAAAGGCACGTTGGGATATTTTTCGGCATTGAGAATCGAGAAGAAAATAAAGCGATCGACTCCCGCAGTTTTGGCCGCTTGAATCAGATTAACTTTACCATCCCAATCCACCTGTTTAATGCTGGCTGAGTCCGTCGCCCGGGCAGTAGCGGCATCGATCACCGCGTCCATTCCCTCTAAAGCGGCAATAATGGTACTCTTATCCCGTAGGGTTCCCCCGACTAATTCCGCGCCCCATTCCTTCAAAAAAGCCGCTTTTCTCTGACTGCGTACCAAACAACGCACTTGATGTCCCTGATCGATGGCATGACGCACGATCTGTCGCCCTAGGGTTCCTGTCGCACCGACAACTAATACTTTCATCTATAATTAATTTTTTGTTACATTTGTTAACACTTCTCTAAGATACTATCAAAAAAGTGGATCATTGGGGATAGAAAAATTCTAAGATTCCCCGATCCCCGTCCAGTTCTACCATTGTTCCCACCGGTAAAGCGGCATTATCGCCATCATGACCGAAAGGTAACTCAGCAATAACCGCAATACCCAAATCGCCCAAACGCTCTTTTAAGACTTCCTCTACGGTTTGACTATCACTACCGGAGGCCGCCAGACAACGGCTAAAACGACCGAGAGCAATGCCTTTAATTTGGGAGAAAATGCCCAGCATTCGCCACTGAGTTAACATTCGATCGATCCGGTAGGGGGCCTCGGTTACGTCCTCTAGGGCTAAAATTACCCCCTCTAGGGTGGGTTGAACCGAGGTTCCGAGGAGATGGGTGGCTACGGTTAAATTAGCTGGTAATAAGCGTCCCCGCACTTTGCCCCCACCCCAACCTTGACCGACAAGAGGGGCTAAAGGACGACCTTCCAGAAGAGAAAAGAGGCGATCGATTGATTGGGGACTTTCTTGGGCTAAGGTGGTTAAAACTGCCCCGTGAACGCTACAAATGCCCTGTTTCGCTAAACTCCATAAAATCCCCGTCACGTCGGAAAAACCGATTAACCATTTCGGGTTAGTTTTTGCCCATGTCCAATTTTCTAAGAGGCGAGCGCTACCGTAACCCCCCCTAGCGCAGAGAATTGCTTGACAATCGGCATCTTGCCATGCTTGGGCTAAAGCTTGACGACGTTGCTCGTCGCTACCAGCGAGATAACCGAGACTATTCGACCAATTCTCGCTAAATTCCACTTGATAACCCCTCGATCGCCAGATTTCTACGCCTTTTTCTAGGGCGGCTAATTCCTTGACGGCTCCACTGGTGGCCACCAGAGAAACTTTAGCACCGGGTTGCAGAAATGATGGGATGATCATAGGTTAATTCTCTTTTGTTGGCGGATTAAGCGGAAATTACAGGCAATTTTGTGGCAGCATGAAAACTGACAGCATATTTTATCGAATGTTTCTCGATTTTCCCGATTCGTTCTTTGAATTAATTGAGCGACCCGATGCTATCGTTAGCAATTATCGATTTACTTCCCAAGAAGTTAAACAACTAGCTTTTCGATTGGATGGTTTATTTTTGCCGCTCGATAATCTAGAAAATTCGCCCTTTTATCTGGTAGAAGTGCAGTTTCAAAAGGATGAAGACCTATATTATCGATTATTTTCGGAACTTTTCTTATATCTTAGACAGTATAAACCTTTGTCACCCTGGCAGATAGTTGTTATTTATCCTAGCCGAGAAATTGAGCGAGAACATCCCCAGCAATTTGCAGACTTGTTATCCTTGTCAAGGATTAAAAGAATCTATCTGGATGAATTGGCAAATGACGCGACTCCTTCCTTAGCGATCGCCATGATCAAATTGGTCACTGAAAGTGAGAGTCAAGCTGTTAATTCTGCTAAGATTTTAATTAAACAGGCTCAAAGAGAAGTGAGCGATCGCTTAGTGCAGAGAAATGTCATTGATTTAATCGAAACCATAATCATTTATAAATTACCCCAAAAAAGTCGAGAGGAAATTGAAGCTATGTTGGAACTACAAGACCTCAAACAAACTCGTTTCTATCAAGAAGCTTTTGGAGATGGTATTGAACAGGGAATTGAACAGGGAATTGAACAGGGAATAAACTTGCAAAAATTGAAAACAATTCCTCTACTGCAAGACCTCGGTTTAACCCCGCAACAAATCTCGGAACGCTTAGACTTGACTCTGGAAACAGTGCTTAACTATTTGGCACA
>NZ_JADBTF010000402.1:0-3473 GCF_020246295.1 Microcystis sp. M090S1
AAATCGCTAATTCTGCTGCACTGGGATCATGATTGAATGCACTTCCTACTTCCACTGATACCATGACTGCGGCATAATTTCCAGTATCGGTAAGTTGTTTTGCTAGGGCTAACATAGCGGTGGTTTTCCCCGTTTGTCGTGGTGCGTGAAGGACAAAGTAACTTTCTTGTTCAATTAGCTCCTCTAAATCTGGTAATCGTACTGTGGGAGATAAAATATAGTGGATATCGTCTTTACAGGGACCGGCAATATTAAACCAGCGAGTCATGGTATTTTGGCAGTGGGTGAACTCTTTAAGTTTACACATTTATTTGTAAAAATTATGATCTGACATTATAAAAAGGTTTACTGGTTGCGATTATTGTATGAGCAAGGGGAGTTGTATGATTTTTACATTTGCGGGAGGTAAATTTAGGGGTTTGGTAATCAGCTAATTATCAAATTAATCCTTAAATCTTGGATATCCTGATTTAGACATTTTCACCGTTAGTTGATTAAAACCTTTGTTGGGTTACGCTATTGCTTAACCCAACCTACATTACTACTTTAAAGGAGTGCGAATATAACCATATTTATATCCCATTCGGACTGGTTCTAATCCTTCTTGTAAAGATTTTGCTTCCTTAGACTTGGGTTCAGATTCATCTTTGTCAAATTCTAAGTTTAAGACCATTTTGCCTGTTTTATCTATATAGCCCCATTCACCATCAATTTTTACCTTAGCTAAACCTTTGTGAAAATCACCCACTATATGATAATAACTATCTTCAAATGTGGGTGGTATCACAATTTCACCTGTTCTATCTATATAGCCCCATTTACCACCAATTTCAACCTTAGCTAAACCTTCGCTAAAGTCGCCAACTTCATTAAATTGAAGTCCAATAACAATTTTACCTGTTCTATCTATATAGCCCCATTTACCACCAATTTTAACCTTTGCTAACCCTTCCTGAAATTCATAAACATCAATCGAATCAAATTGTATGGGAATAACAGTTTTCCCTGTTTTGTCTATATAGCCATATTTATCACCAATTCTGACCTTAGCTAACCCTTCCTGAAAATAACTAGCTTCATCAAATTTTGGCGCAATCACTAAATAAGAAGTGAGTGCAAAAATAATACTGGAAAATATAGACATAAAAGGAATTAATAATCCAATTACTACTCCAATACGTGCTAATTTAATACTTTGTTGTTTTTCACTTTGAGATAGCATAGGCATAGATTCACCTTTTAATTTTCAATTGACGTGATTTAATGCAATTTAAGCTTAATCTTTTATGGCTTGATTAAAGATTCCTCAGACTGGCGATATTTAGCAATTAATTGACGGTGGCTAATTGGTGAATGAATTAACATAGCCAGTGTGGGTAAACCTGTTCCAGTTAGTGCTAACAAAATCAATGGATTTAGAAAACCGACTATTATACCAATTCCTGTACTAGCCCCAAACCCTGCTACCAGTAGTAAAAGTTTTCCCATAACCGAATGTTTAGCTAAGTCCACAGCCACAAAATTTACAACCCAATATACAACCCAAAATAAAACCCAACACACACCACAAGTGACAACACCTATTACAGCTAAAGGTATTATAGTCTGGGAAACGTAAAAGACAACTGGAACAACTAGATCAGAACCGCTATATTTAACTGTAAGCTCAAGTATATCCCTAACCACAACCCCAACCGCCAAACCAACCGCAGCCGAACCTACAGATACAGATATAGCATAACTCACAACGCTGCTCACATTATCGCTCAAATTATAATATTCACTCAAACATTTAGTCCAAGAGAGAATAATCACAAGAAGTGTAACAATACCCCACACTCCAAGCATAGAGAGTATCCCTTCATATCCCAAAGTTTGTAATAACCAAATAGTCACTGGAGTTACAGCATAAGTAATAACCCAACTCGTAGCCATAGCTACCAGCCCAGCTATTAAAAATAGTTTAATTAATCCGGCATAGGGTAGCTTCTTGTTATCAATCGGTAAAGGCGCCGTTTGTACCTTCACCGTTAAAGTATGACTGGCTGGATAAGCATTACTATGAAGAATTAATTGACGTTTATACCGCTTATCCGCCATTAATTTACTCGTATCTACCTCAACCTGACAACGAATATTATTCCTATTAAACTTAGCAGGTGTAAGCGAAATCCAAGCATGATTATCTGGAGTATGTGGAGGATCATGAGGATGGGGTGCAACTTCCCATCTACCTTCCAAAAAAGTATCTGGAATGGGATTTTCAACAGTGATACTTTGCGTTAGTTTTTCCCCCAACCTGTTCGCTTTAAACTCTAAAACCGTCCCACTAAAATCAACTCCTGGTACACGAATAATATCAAGTGGTTTGAGTGCCTCTAAAGCTAATTCTGCATTAGAAAAACGTTCTTTTTGTTGCGGTTGTACCATCTTTTCCAACCAACCGATAAACCGCAAACTCAACTGGGGTAAAAGATGACGAAAATTAATTAAATAGGGATAATCTGCATCTTGTAATTGATCTATTTTTGTGGACTTAATTCCTGTTAATAAACAGATTAAAGTTGCACCCAAAGCATACAAATCTGTAGCGTCTGTCGGTTTAAACATTTGCTCTGGCGGAATAAAACCAGGAGTTCCTTTAAATACACTACTTCCAGCCACATCATGACTACCAATACGAGCAAAACCAAAGTCAATTAAATAGACATTGATTTGTTCATCTACTAAAATGTTTTCTGGTTTAATATCTCGATGAATTATTGGTGGAATACGATTTTGTAAATATACAAGAATTTCTAATACTTTAACTGCAATTTTTTTAATTTCTTCTGGTGCAAAGCTGCGAGTTTCCGCTAAATTCGGAGCATTAATATATTCTTGAACTAGACAAAAACCATCAGATGTTTCAAAAGAACCTAAATAACTGGGAATACCCGGATGTTTGAGTCCTGTTAGTACCCGTATTTCCCGTTCGTGTGCGGCAAAACTCGACCAGTTAGCACCCGCTTGAGCAAAACAAAACTGTTTGATTACTTGTTGTTGCCCTGTGTTAATATTTGTTGCCAACCAGGTAATCCTCCCACCTTGTCGGTTACGTCCTAGTTCTTTAATAACCTCATAGCCTTGTTCTTGGATACTCATATTTTTAAGAGGAGTAGTATATTTTGATTTTACTGCAAGTAGAGGTTGCTGGAAATGATATCGGCTCAATAAGTGGGGGAAAAAGAAAAAATTCACTCAAGTCAGCAAAGGAGACACAGCATTATACAATATGGGACATAACGCAAAAAGAGCAACAAGAAAAAAACACACAGTGCGATCGCCAATCTTGTAGGGTGCGTTAATGAAATGTAACGCAAACAGTGAGTTTTGGAAACACTCACGCCCGAATCACAGTAATTCTATATTGATTTTCTGTCACCACAACTTCAGTTGATAATCTTTCTTCCATTGGTAAGGCATTTTTCCGC